>JAEZQV010000507.1 GCA_023441125.1 Bacillota bacterium | reverse complement strand
ACCTGCCAAGGCATCAAACATGCCCCTGATAATGAATTGCTGGCCAAAGTGCAGCGCAAGCTGCCGTTTGCGCTGACCGGCGACCAGCGCAAAGCGTTACAGGAGATAAAAGCGGATATGGAAGATCTCACGCCCATGCAGCGTATGATCCAAGGCGACGTTGGCTCAGGCAAAACCGTCATAGCCGCTATTGCGCTGGCTAAAACCGTAGAAAACGGCTATCAGGGAGCCTTGATGGCGCCGACGGAGATACTGGCGGAACAGCATTACCATACCTTAGCCCGGCTGCTGGCGCCGCAGGGTATCCACCTGGCAGTGCTCACCGGCAAGCTTAGCCGCAAAGTACGGGAAGAGGCGCTGCAACAAATTAAAGACGGGCTCATTGACATTGTTGTTGGCACCCATGCCTTAATTCAGGCTGATGTTGAATTTAAGCAGCTTGGACTGGTCGTTACGGATGAACAGCATCGCTTCGGGGTACGGCAGCGGGCGCTGCTCGAAGCAAAAGGGCAGCGGCCTGATGTGCTGATCATGACGGCAACACCCATTCCCCGAACGATGGCGCTTACCGTTTATGGCGATCTCGACGTGTCAATTATCCGGGAACTCCCGCCCGGGCGTCAGCCGATTGCCACCTTTGCGCGCGCCAATAACCGCCGCGCCAAGGTATATGCGTTTGCTGTCGACCAGATTAAAGCCGGCCGGCAGGTATATGTCGTCTGCCCGCTTGTTGAGGAATCGGAAAAAATAGAAGCGCAGTCGGCAGTCCGGCTATACGAGGAGCTGTCTGCCACTTTTTTGCAAAATATTCCCTGCGGCCTGCTGCATGGGAAAATGAAATCGCAGGAAAAGGAAGCGGTCATGACGGCCTTTACCGCGGGTGAATTAAAGGCGTTAATTGCTACTACCGTTATTGAGGTCGGCGTTAACGTACCCAATGCCACCGTCATGATTATCGAAGGCGCCGAACGCTTTGGCCTGGCTCAGCTGCATCAGCTCCGCGGCCGTGTCGGCCGGGGCCAGCATAAATCGTATTGCATTCTTCTCTCGGACAGCACCAATGAGGAAACCATGGAACGCCTTAAGATCATGACCGAGGTAAACGACGGCTTTATTTTGGCCGAAAAGGATCTGCTATTACGGGGTCCCGGCCAGTTCTTCGGAACCAGCCAGCATGGTCTGCCTGATTTAAAAATAGCCGATATTATTAAAGATACCGATATTTTACTGGAAGCCCGCCAAGCGGCGCAGCAGACAGTCTGTACGCCAATATATTTAAACAGGGTTTGGCAAGCCCTGCAAAACTGGTTTGGGGAAAAATTCAGCATGGTATTTTGCCGGTAATACCGACGCTATGGGCGAATGGCCGGCAGCGCTGCCCCGCTTTTTAATCTTGGTGCGGAGCATTCGGATAAAGAAAACACGGCTTGCGCCGAGCCTTGGCGAAAGCGTAAGCTGCTGTTGCCCTTATCCAGGCGAAAGTTATACTTTCTAGCAGGATAAGAAAAGACTTGGCTTGTGCCAAGTCCTTTAGGACGACGGCACAAGCCTTAGTCGTTTTTATGTCCACAGAAATTATTGATAAATTCTGGTAGACCAAAAAAAAAGCGGCGGCTGAAAGCCGCCAATTATGGGAGAGGAGAAAATTTACATTACTAATATTGGCATTCTGCAGTAAGTTTATACATCGAATCCAATAAACTTTTAAATTTTTTTATTTTTTTTACCGCCGTTGTGCACACTAGAGGTAAAATAACAGCTAGGAGTGGTAGCGGTATGGATAAAAAATATACACAAGAGCAAGTACAGAATATCGCTGAAGAATGTCAAGAGTTTGAACATGTTATCAATGCTATGGGTTATGGTTATTCACTCCTTAATATTTCAGCCGACGATTACGTCAGGCGCTGCACGGACTGCACACACTGGCTAGGCGGTTCCTGTAATATATTTAAAAAGGAGATATCCCGGTGGGAATAAGCAAACAGCGCTGCATGCAGCGCTGTTTTTAGAGAACAGGAAGGGTTTTACATGAGTAAACTATTAGGTTGGCTGGCTATCATTGCCATGGTTGGCTTAACGTATCTGTGGCAGCCGGAATTCTTCCATCATGCCTATGGAATCATCGAAAGAGGCGATATCGCGGCTTTGGCCGAATATCTCCGCTCCTTTGGCGCCGGCGCTATTCTAATTACCCTGTTACTATTTGTGGTCATGACATTTACCATCGTATTTCCTTTTATGATTCTGTCCGGTGCCGCCGGCATTGTTTTCGGACTGTTCTGGGGAATTATCATTTCCTGGGCCGGTGAGGTACTGGGCGCACTGGTTATGTTTGTTTTTGCCCGGTACTTTTTTCGGCATACAGTGGAGGGGTGGATAGCCAAAAGCCGTTACTTGAAGCAAGTAGACGACTACAGCGCGGCGAACGGTTTTAAGGCATTGTTGCTGGCCCGGCTGCTACCGTTGGCGCCTTCCGGCATCATTACGGCGATAGCGGCCATCAGCCGGATTTCGTTTAAGGATTTTTTTCTGGCAACCATACTGGGAAAACTGCCGCCGGTGGTTATTAAAGTAATTTTGGGGCATGATCTTGTCTTTGCCGGCGAAAACCTTGGCCGCTTAGTATTTATTGTCCTATTGGTGGTAATCGTCTACGCCTTGCTTTGGTGGCAAAAAAGAAAGAAAAAGGCCGACGCCTAATAGCTGCTGCTACATTGCTGAGTATGTACAGCTATTTGGTAAACAGCCAGCGTTGTCCACCCCGGCTCCGCGGAATAAACCGGCAGAGAGTATACCATATTTCATCGGCCATATTTCGCCGCATTTTTGCGTAGTCGGTCAAGGCCTGGCGCTCCGCAGTTCCCGGCAGCCATTCAACGGGGATTTCCTGCACGATGGTATCAATTTGTCTGTCGCTGATTGCTTTTATAATCTTGAGATAAGGAATAAAATCCTGGGCCGCAAGATGGTCTTTGAGCAAAGTCCGGTAATGCTGAAAATAAAAAGTCCTGATTTTTTCCCCCAGGTTGATCAACGTATCAACCGTCCATTTGCTAGACCGGAAAAGATGAGAATTATCGATTGCATAAATTCTATACTGGTCGCCTTCAGGCTGAAACAGCAGATTTTTCTGGTTTTTGGCCCGGTCGGCATTGTGAAAGATGTGGTCAAACAAAATAACGCCAGCCATTTCCGGCAGGTTGACAGCTTTGTCTAACCGATTTTTGCCGATATATTCAGCCTGTGCCAGATAACGTGACGCAAAATGCCTGCCCGGGATCACCCCCTGTTCCATAAGGTTTGAATTTTTCTCTACCATTTCCTCGTCAATTGTAATGATATCGCTGGGCGGAAAACACAATCCCATAATGATGCCGATTTTAGCGGCAAATAATTCACTGGCCAATACCCGGTATTCCAAGCGATTATCCCGTAATTTCACCACATACCTATTGCCGTCATCGGCACGAAAAAACTGAGGCATAGTAACGCCCACGCCAACTTTCCCCAGATACTCAACAGCCAGTAGCATACGGTCCTCCTAAAGTTAGAAAATATGCCTTACCTGAATTTGGGCCAGAATGGCTTGCTTCTGACAGTAGTTCATCCTTTGCCTCAAGGATAAAAAGACCCGGTACGAAGCTTTACCGGGTCTTTTTTACAGAATCTTGCCAATCACCCCATTGGCTAAGTTATCAGCATTCTGCCGATCTGCCGACCGATGTTATGGATCTGAGATTAATAACGGCAGTGCTGACTTCATCATCAGAAATACCTGAAGAAGTGGCCGGGCCAAGGATTTCGTCAATGGATAAAAACGCCAACTCATCGTCAACATTGCCCAATGTTCCCTGGAATACGAACCCGCCGAGAGTTGTAATGATTACGTTGTCACCAATCATCCGTCTCAACAGGCAAATTAAGTCATGGCTCTCCTGGCGTTCCGGCTCTTCGGTCCTGGGATCTCCAAGAAAACCATCCCCGTCGCAGAACGGATTGGTCTTTACGCCTGTTGCTTTGGCCACAATTTGCCATAAATCAACATTCAGGAATCTTGCATTTACAACCTCGCCGCCGGGAGAAAGAACTTCTACGCTTGATTCTGCCGTAATGGCTGGCGATAGAAAAGCTACGCGGCAATCTTCAATCTTCTGCAGATTGCCAAAGTATACTACACCATCAAATCCAAACAGCAATACGTCAGTGTTTAACTCACGATCAAGTTCCCTAATTAAACATTCATTACGGAGCTCTCTAAATATACTCATAAGTATTGACCTCCTCCAATCTCTAAATGACAGGTGTGTACTATACTCTATGAGCAATAGGCGAAAAGTGTTACTCTTTCACCCTTTCGCCAAGCAATTAATTACATAACATTTAAAAGGATACCGGCACCGGCAAATATAAAAATATCATTTTACCGGCAGGGATTATCACCTTTCATAACGAAGATACTACCAATATCAGTAATTATCAACTAGGAGGGTTATGCTATGCCAATAGTCCAAATCGACATGCTGGAAGGCCGTTCACTGGAGCAAAAGCGGGAGATGGTCAAAAAAGTAACCGAAGCCATTGTGGAGACAGCCAAATGCCCGCCGGAAGCAGTTACTATCGTGCTGCGCGAGGCACCTACCCAACACATCGCCAAAGCTGGTGTATTAGCCTCTGACAAATAAATTTTTAGGCCATTTCGTAATAAACGAAATGGCCTAAACTTAACTTTAGGAAGGTGCTGCTTTATGCTGCATATACAATTTGCCCTTGAGCTTGAAACGCTGATTAGCAACCAGCTGGTAAAACTCGCGGAGACCGGTGCGGCGGAAACGTTGGCCGTAATCGAATTGATCCGTATATCCCAGGCAGAGTTTACTCAGGTGTTGACGACTGCTGAAACAATCGACGTTGACAGCATGGCCTACCCGGGCGTAAGCGAAAATCAACTGCTCGGTTCAGATACCGCCTGGCAGCAGGCAAGCCGCACGGTAGCGGCCGCCGGCATCAGTTTTGCGGGTCTGGGCGTATACTGGTCCTTGTATACGGTCATTGACAAGGCCGCTCAATTTTACCAGCAGGCCGCCGTCAACAGCGCCCATCCGCAGGCCCGGCTGTTTTTCAGTTCACTCAGCCAAGTGAAGAAAATGTTACGCCGCCGTCTGGATGGCATTATTCACATCTATTATAACCACTTCTGGGGAGAACTGGGGTTTGCTCCCTTTATGCTGGGGAAGGACTAGGTGCTGGGCTTAGCCTTGTTGGTAAGCGACCCCCATCCCGCCTGTAGGGTAGGAAAATTGGATGTTAGTGAAGGGGCAGGCCAGCCGGCAGGCGCCACATTCCACACACTGTTCGTACAGCACCGCGATGGGGCTGCCAGGCTGGCAGTCCCATTTAAATACGCCTGCCGGGCAGATGCTTAAGCACTGCTTGGCCTTGCAGGTGCTGCATACCGCCTGCTTCTCGACAGCAATGTGCGGCTTACTGTAGTCCGGGTTAAACTGAATAAGGGCAATTTTGTCCTGCAGTTGCATCACCGCATCACCTTCAGCGCTTTCCAGGCATCGGCTATAATCTTTATAACCGGCTGCATACTGGTTATCTTATGATAAATCATCCGCCTTTTGGCCTGCTTGGGCATTGTATATACCCGTGAAACCTGATAGGCCGCTTCATTGGCCATCCGGGAATAGAGGTCAAAGGCGTAGGGCAGGTCGCGCATCAGTTTAGCCACCCCCGCATTGGCTTTTAAATCCTGAAACACAAAACTTGCCTGCAACAGCTTAGTATACAGCGATAGTTTGTCTGCTGAAAAATCACGGCTGGTTTTGGCGGCGTAAGCCGCCTGGGCGGCATAAAAGCCTGACCACATAGCCAGATTAATCCCATGTGTGCCATTTACCAGCGAACCGGCGTCACCGACAATAAGCAAACCGGGATAAACCAGGCGGGGAACAGCACAATAGCCGCCTTCGGGAATTACCGCGCCGCCATATTCAATAGTCTGTCCCCCGGCAATCAGCCGCGCTATATGGGGGTGTTTTTTTATGCGCTCCAAGAGATCGTTGGGATTGAGCCCGGCTTGTGCAAAATCGGCTACCGCCATGCCAACGTTGATATTAATGCTGTCCCGGAAGGTATGAATTGAACCGGTGCCGTTAAACCCGGCCGTCGGGTAACCGATGAGGCCGATAACGGTTCCTTGCCCGGGAGCCAGATTAAAACGCTCTTCAATTATGCCCGGCGGCAGGGCAATGGTTTCTTTGGCGTATAAAGAAATGTTCTTTGCCGTCACCCGGGCTGTCAGGCCGGCTTGTTCCGCTAACAGCGAGTTAGCGCCATCTGCCAGTACAACAGTATCTGCCAGGTATCTCGTATTTTCCCGGTTTGTTGCCAGCACACCGTTAGCCTGATTGCCGTCAGTAAATAAAACCTTTTGCACCGTGCTGCCAAACAATATTTGGGCACCGGCCGCAGCGGCCTTATCTGCCAGCCACCGGTAAAAAAGCGGCCGTTTGATGGTGAACCGGTTATAGGGAGCCGCTGCCAGGCGTTCGCTCTGAAATCTGGCCGCAACCACCGAGTCTTCAGTCATCCACCAGTAGGCTTGATCAGTGATAATCCGTTCGCATTGACATTCTTCCCAAAAATTCGGAAACAGCTTATGGGTATGCTCGGCCATAATGCTGGCCCCGCCACAGGTTTTTGCGCCCGGGTAGGGACCACGTTCCAGCACAAGCACATTAAGACCCTCTCTGGCCATGAAATAAGCTGCCGTCAAACCAGCCGGGCCGCCGCCGGCGACAATAACATCATATTTTTTTACACTCTCACCGTCATCATGCTGTTCTGAGCGGAATTGAATCGGATTGCCGGGTATTTTGTGCGGCTTTTTTGTATTATACCAGTGCCTTACCATATACTCACCCAGCATTAGTTTACACACAAATCAAATTTTTATATTCTTTATTACATATTGCTACGTATAAGGAAGGATAAACTACATAATAGTCAATATTGCCGGATAATTTCATGTAACCGTGGTTGCAGCTGTCCAGATTATCCTGTATCATATATGCACATGCCGAATTTCCTCATAAAAAGGAAAACGGGGGAACCAATTTTGGGGTGAATCCGCGTCAGCGGTAGGGATTTCCCTTTGTCCCGAACCCGTCAGCTAACCTCGCAGGCATTGAGAAAGGGGTGTTGTGGATGAAAAGCATCACAACCGTTATTACCCGTACCCTTATTGCAGCTGTCATAGCTGCCAGTATCTGGACACCGCTGGCTTTTGCGGCGTTAGGGGACCAAACGCTCAAACTGGGCATGGACGGCCAGGATGTACAAGAATTGCAGAGCAAACTGCAGGAACAGGGTTATTCTACTGTTACTCCCGATGGTGTGTTTGGTGAAACCACCGAGCAGGCGGTCATCCAATTTCAGACTTCGCACAACCTTACCGCCGACGGTATTGCCGGCCAGGAGACCCTGCAGGCTCTGTCAGGCAGCCGCACCATGCCGGAAGTATCGCGCGGCGCGGCGCCCGGCCGCTATAAAGCGGTTATGGACATCAAGGCTACGGCTTATGCGCCCGGTCCCCACGACAACGGACAATGGGGCAGCTTGACGTACATGGGTACCCAGGTACGTCCGGGTGTAATCGCGGTTGACCCCCGGGTTATTCCGCTCGGTTCCCGCTTATACATCGAGTTTGCCGATGGCAATAGCATGTATGGCGTGGCGGAAGACACCGGCGGAGCAATCAAAGGCAACCGGATTGATATTGCCATGCAGTCCGTCGATCATGCGTATAATTTTGGTGTTCAGAATGTAAAAGTTTATATTCTTAGTTAAAATCGGTAATGCCTGGCCTTTAGCCAGGCATACCGATTTTTTTTCTGCCTACATAAAAAGTGGTAGATTTGGCTAGTTTATTTATGTTATTATATTTAGAAACACTTATGATGATGTTTTGTGAAAGGAGTCCGTTAATGTTTGACAACAAATTTGGCCCCGAAGGCTTAACTTTTGACGATGTTTTGCTGGTACCGGCAAAATCAGAGGTTCTGCCAAGAGAAGTTGAAGTATCCACTTATTTGACAAAAAATATCAAGCTCAACATTCCTATCATCAGTTCCGGCATGGATACCGTCACCGAAGCCCGTATGGCTATTGCTATGGCGCGTGAGGGTGGCATAGGGGTAATACATAAAAATATGCCCATCGCCCGTCAGGCCAACGAAATTGACAAAGTCAAACGTTCCGAGCATGGCATTATTGTTGACCCGATATTTTTATCGCCCAGCAATACCTTAAAGGATGCTCATGACCTGATGGAAAAATATCATATTTCCGGCGTCCCGGTCACCGACAACGGCAAACTTGTCGGTATCCTGACCAATCGCGATTTGCGGTTTGAAACCGATTTAACCCGTAAAATTGTTGACTGTATGACGCGGGAACATCTGATTACCGCCAGTGTCGGCACCTCACTGGCAGAGGCGAAGGAGATATTGCGGGAGCACCGGATCGAGAAATTGCCGCTACTGGACGATCAAGGCAATCTAAAGGGACTTATTACTATTAAAGATATTGAGAAGGCGCAAAAATATCCCAACTCGGCCAAAGATGCTAAAGGCCGCCTGTTAGTGGCTGCCGCCGTTGGTGTCGGTGCCGATATGCTGGAACGGGTTGACGCCATTGTGGGCGCCAAAGTAGATGTCATTGTCGTTGATACGGCCCACGGACATTCGCGCGGGGTACTGGAAGCCGTAAGAACAATCAAAAAGGCCTATCCGCAGGTTGATCTTGTTGCCGGCAATGTCGCGACCGGCGAAGCTACCCGTGATTTGATCGAGGCGGGGGCGGATGCGGTAAAAGTAGGGATTGGCCCCGGTTCCATCTGTACGACCCGGGTAATTGCCGGTATTGGTGTGCCGCAAATTACCGCAATTTATAACTGTGCCAGGGCGGCCCGCGAATATAAGGTTCCCATAATTGCCGACGGTGGCATCAAGTATTCAGGCGATGTGGCCAAAGCCGTCGCCGCCGGCGCTCAAATTGTGATGATCGGCAATTTGCTGGCCGGCACCGAGGAAAGTCCCGGCGAGACAATTATTTACCAGGGACGCAGTTACAAGGTCTACCGCGGTATGGGTTCCCTGGGGGCGATGGCGGAAGGCAGCAAAGACCGTTATTTCCAGGAGAATATGGACAAGCTGGTACCGGAAGGAATTGAAGGCCGGGTACCGTATAAAGGCTCGGTTGCCGATACCGTCTTCCAGTTGATTGGCGGCTTGCGGGCCGGAATGGGGTACACCGGCGTACGCAATATTGAAGAGTTGATTACCAAAACCCAGTTTATCAGAATTACCGGTGCCGGCCTGAAGGAAAGTCATCCTCATGACATCAGCATAACCAAAGAGGCTCCCAACTATAGTGTTTAATAACAGCACGGTGTGCGCCTAACCTTCCAAGCGCAGGCGGCAACCGCTACAAAAAAAGCTTTGGACTACTGTCCAAAGCTTTTTGCTTACCAAGGCGACGGTGTCTCCAGATTAACTACTCTAAACTCAAATTGCCGGTCTTTAAAATACTTGATGATGTCCGGCAAAGCCTTTACCGTTTCGCCATGGCCACGTCCGTCATGCATCAGCACGATGGCATGGTTCCATAAATTTTTGTTGTCCATTTGGGCAACGACATTGCCCGTGATCCGTTTGGCATTCGCGCTGGAAGCGTCGCCTGAACTGATATTCCAGCCCACTTCTATATAGCCCAGTTTTTTTAAAGTTTCCCAATACTCTTTAGTAAAACTGCCGACTGAACCGCCGGGAGCCCGGGAAATGCGCGGCCGTACTCCAATTGCCTGTTTGATGACTTCATCGGTGTGACGCAGTTGCGCTACATACGTGTTGGGCGATTGGTACAAATCACGATACACATGATTGTAGGAATGATTGCCGATAGCATGGCCTTCCTGATAAATCCGGCGTAAGATGTCAGGATACTTTTCAGCCTGATTGCCGACCACGAAGAAGGTAGCTTTAATGCCGTTATTTTTTAAGATAGTCAAGACTGCCGGGGTGTTTTCGAAATCAGGACCATCATCGAAAGTAAGATACACTACTTTTGCGCCGTAATAGGGGGCAACCTGGGGGACTGCCAGGACCAGACCTTGGGCCTGCCGTTCTTCCACAGTAAAGACATCGTAAGCCGGTTTTGCCGGCGTAGGCGGATTATCAGGATTTTCATTTAAATAGTAAGCATCCGCCTGCAGACTGGGGGTGGTAAAAGTAACTGCCTTGCCGGAGGATTCATGAAACACAACGGGCGGGTTTGCTGCCGGCAATGAGGCGCCAGTGTTGGAAAACGCCAGCAAAGCCAGCGGCGATGAGACTAAAAGCGTTAGACAAATTGCACTCAAGCCGCAAACCATCTGAAAAAATCTTGATTTGTTTTTCATTAAACGCTCCTACACGACTTTTTTGACAAATGGTGTCTAAACTTGTATATTCTCTGCTTGTCCGACTATTCCTGCATGTAAAAGTCATACAGCCTGGAGATACTATAAGTAAGAGGAGTGTGTAAGCATAATGCCTAAGAATCTGCTAAAAGTCATTACCTGTACAATGCTACTGCTGATGTTTGCCAACGTTGGTTATGCGTTTTTAGGACTACCGGGAACTGACAGTTTGGAAAACCTTAATCTGATATCGGCAACCCAGGTATTTGACATCAACGGGCAGCTGATATCAAAATTATTTGAGGAAAACCGTATCGTTGTACCGATAAACAGCATTTCCCTGTATGTGCAACAAGCCATTATCGCTAATGAAGATACCCGTTTTTACAGTCACTTTGGCATTGATCCGATTGGAATTATCCGGGCTGTGGCGGTAAATATCCGCAGCGGCGGCTTGGTGGAAGGCGGCAGTACAATTACCCAGCAATTGGCCAAAAACATGTTTCTTACGCAGGAGCGGACAATCATGCGTAAGATCAAAGAAGCGTTGCTGGCTATTATCATCGATTATAAATTCTCCAAGCAGGAAATTCTCCAGGCCTACTTAAACCAGGTCTATTTTGGTGAAGGCGCCTACGGTATTGAAGCAGCAGCACAAACGTACTTCGGCAAGCATGCCAAAGATCTGACCCTGGCCGAAGGCGCCATGCTGGCCGGCCTGCCGCGCGGGCCAAACCTTTACTCACCCTACATCGACATGAAAGCCGCCCAGTCCCGCCGTGAGCTTGTCCTGGCGGGGATGGTCAAGGAAGGCTATATTACGGGACAGGAAGCCGTCCAGGCCAACGCAGAACCCATTAACCTGGCCGGCAAGAAAAAGCGCGTGGTTCAGGCCTCTTATTTTCTCGACTATGTTGCCAACGAGCTGGTAGGGCGCTATGGCGCCAACAGAGTCTATAAAGGCGGGCTTAAAGTATACACTACCCTGGATATCAACCAGCAACAGGCCGCCGAAGCGGTACTGGGAGAATTGCAGGGAGCCGTACTGGCACTTGATCCCAAAACCGGTTATGTCAAAGCGATGGTCGGCGGACGCAATTATGAGGAAAGCCAAATTAACCGGGTCTTTACCGAAGTCCGCCAGCCCGGTTCCGCGTTTAAGCCTTTTCTGTATGCGGCGGCTCTCAACCAGGGTCTTACCGCCAATGCCATTATAATTGATGAACCTATTAATATTAACGGCTATGCGCCTGTCAACTATGACAAGAAATACCGGGGGCCGATCACGCTAAAAAAAGCATTGCGCGGGTCGGTCAACGTAGCTGCCGTGAAGCTTGGCCAGCAAATAGGCATCGATAAAGCCTTAAATCTGGCCAAATCGCTGGGTATCACCACCATTGTGCCGGACGATTATGTCTTATCCTCCGCCTTGGGCGGCTTAACCCAGGGAGTTAACCTGTGGGAGCTGGCTACGGCCTACACGGCTTTTGCCAATGGCGGCGTGCTGTCCAAGCCGGTAACTATCTTAAAAGTTCTTGATGAAAAAGGTCAGGTGCTGGAAGAAAACACTACGGTTCAGCAAGCGGTACTCCGGCCGGAAATTGCCTATATCTTAACCGATATGCTCAAAAGTGTCCTGGAGGATGGTGGTACCGCTACGCCGGCGAATATCGGCCGGCCGGCAGCGGGAAAAACAGGCACAACGGACAATTATGAAACCGCCTGGTTTATTGGTTATACGCCTGATATTCTGGTCGGCATCTATGCCGGCTATGATAACCGTAAGCCCATAGGGATTTCGGGTACCGAAGTATCGGCCCTGTGGGGTAAAATGGTCAGCAAAGTTGTGGCCAACACCCAGCCTGTCGATTTCCCGATTCCCCCCAATGTGGTTGCCGGTATTCCCATCTGCACATCTTCGGGAAAATTGGCGGGCAGCGGCTGTAAAGAAACAGAGTACAGCGCTTTTATCCAAGGAACTCAGCCAATGGCGCCCAGGATCGATAACCGGCTAAAACAATGGCTGGCGCCAGATGAAAGCCAGACGCCGCCAGCTGAAAAGCCGGAACAAAAACCCCAGCCGTTCTGGAAATGGCCCTGGACCAGATTGCCGCAATTTTAAACTTGTGGTACAATGTGCTAGGATAGTAAAACAAAGTGTAAGGAGTAAATATTTCTCAGTGACTACGAAAGCAACCGTATTAGGTGTGTCGATTGATGTAGTAAGTATGTCTCAGGCAGTTGGTAAACTGGAGTTGTTTATCCGGGAGCAAACCCCGCATTTAATTGCCACCGCCAATGCCGAGATGGTCATGCTGGCGCAGGCGGACAGGGAGCTCGCCGCCATTTTGGCGCAGAGCCATTTGGTAGTGCCTGACGGCGCCGGCGTGGTATGGGCAGCAAGACATCAGGGATATACTATCCCTGAGCGGGTCGCCGGCTATGATTTGGCGCAAAACCTGTTAGCCGTGGCTGCGGAAAAAGGCTATCGCGTTTTTATGTTTGGCAGCCATCCGGCGGTTATTGACAAAGCCAAAAATGCTGCAATAGAAAAATATCCGGGCCTTACTATCGTAGGCGTCAGGAATGGTTTTTTTACGGCTGAAGACGAAGCTGCCATAATTCAAGCCATAACGGCTGCCAAACCGGATATTCTGCTGGCGGCATTAGGTGTACCCAAGCAGGAAAAATGGCTGGCGCGGCACCTATCAGCCCTGCAGGTGCCGGTATGCATGGGTGTAGGCGGAACCTTTGACGTTATGGCCGGCGCTGTAAAGCGGGCACCGCGGTGGATGCAGCGCAGCAGCCTGGAATGGCTGTTCCGCTTGCTTTGTCAGCCGCAGCGCGCCATCCGGATGCTGGCCTTGCCACGCTTTGCCATTAAAGTCATTTTCGACAAAAAAGATTAGACAAAGTAAACCTACTATATTATACTGATATATTGAACTTGGTTTTTTATTTAATAGTATTAGGAGGGTTTCGCAGGGAGGTGGATAGATGGTAAGAACTCCGATTGTTAAAGAAGGCTATATCTACATTGCTGTATTAGGACTGGTCACTTTCCTCACTGCTTTAGCGCTGGGAACACATTGGGCGCTTATCCCCGGGGTACTGACAGCTTTCGTTACCTTCTTTTTTCGTAATCCCGGGCGCGATGTGCCGGCAAACGATACGCTGGTAGTATCGCCGGCCGACGGTAAAGTGATGGGCGTAGCCGAAGTGTATGATGACCAGTTTCTTAACGATAAAGGTATAAAAGTTACTATTTTTTTGTCTGTTTTTGATGTTCATGTCAACCGCAGTCCCGTCCAGGGCGAAATTAAATTCCAGCAATATACCTGCGGCAGGTTTAAACCAGCGTATAAAGAATCCGCATCTTGTGAAAACGAACGTCACGCTATTGGTTTGGAGAATGACAAAATGCGTGTCTTAGTCACACAAATTGCCGGTATTTTAGCACGGCGCATAGTATCCTGGGTTACTTTGGGAACCATACTTAAACAGGGTGAACGTTACGGACTTATCAAATTTGGTTCCTGTACCGAGCTTATTGTGCCGGAAACAGTAGAAATTTTGGTGAAAAAGGGGGACAGGGTAAAAGGAGGTAAAACAGTAATAGGGAGGTTAAAGGAAGAGTGAGAAACGCTATTCCTAATATATTAACAGCACTCAATCTGGTATTGGGGATGTTCGCCATTTTATTAACATTCCAGGGTAGTTTTACTTATGCAGCCTTGTTTGTTGTGGCCGCTATGGTTGCCGACGGCCTGGACGGGCGGGTAGCCCGCTACTTTGGCGTAAGCAGTGATTTTGGCAAAGAGCTGGATTCGCTCTGTGATTTGGTATCATTTGGTGTAGCCCCTGCCATTATGGCTTACGCATTTTTGCTGAAAGACTTCACCGGCGGAACTTTCATTGCCGCCGCCTTTGCCACCTGCGGTGCGCTGCGTCTGGCCAGATTCAATGTAAATACCAGTAAAGTCAAAGGGTATTTTATGGGCTTGCCCATTCCGGCAGCCGGTTGTGTAATTGCAACCTTTGTCATGCTTGATATGAAGCCGTCGGGCTGGCTTTTCCCCATAATGGTTGCCGTCTTCGCCTATCTGATGGTCAGTACTATTAAATATCCTGATTTTAAAGGCAAAGAGGGCGAGCCCATTCGCCTTATCCCGGCAGTTATTACGGTTGCAGTTGGTGTTTATTTACTGTATCTGACATTCAATGCAATTTTGTTTGTTCCATTTTTTGCTTATGCATTATTTGGCATACTCAATACAATATTTGGTCTGTTTGACCGTCGCTCTGTCGCCTAACCAGCCTTGCCAGTTCCGCCACAGCAGGAAAAATAATCATTTCGCGGAAACTTCTGCATATGATGTATATGAAACGCTTTCAGGAAAAACCGTTATAAATCCTGTAATTTGCCAATTTTTGAAAAGCAGGATTTTGTAAGGAGAATAATCCATGAATTACATTTTTGACTACATAATGATTCCCATGCAACTAATTATTGTGTTTTTCACGTTGTATTATTTTATAATCGCTTTTTTCGGCATTTGCAAAAGGCACGAAGATAAAATAATGACACCAAAAAACAAATTCGCCGTTATTGTCGCCGCCCATAACGAGGAACAGGTAATCGGCCAATTAGTGGAAAACCTGCATGTTCTTAATTACCCCCGTGATCTCTATGATGTATATGTCGTTGCCGATAACTGCAAAGATAAAACCGCGCAAATCGCCCGCAACGCCGGCGCGATTGTGCATGAACGCTTTAATCTTGAACAGCGCGGCAAAGGGTATGCCATGGAATGGATGTTTGAAAAACTTTTCGCCGGCAAAAAACAATATGATGCCGTCGTTGTCTTTGATGCCGACAATTTGGTTCATACCAATTTTCTTATGGAAATGAACAATCGCTTATGCAAAGGCGAAAAGGTCATTCAGGGCTACTTGGATGCCAAAAACCCCAATGACACTTGGATCGCCGCTACTTTTGCCATCTCATTCTGGGTAGTAAATCATATTTGGCACCTGGCCAAATATAATATAGGGTTGTCCAGCGTACTGGGCGGTACCGGGATGTGCATATCGACAGATATTCTGAAACGGTTTGGCTGGGGCGCAACCTGTCTAACGGAAGATATGGAATTTACCATGAAAGTATTACTGATCGGCATACGCACGACCTGGGCACACGATGCCATCGTGTATGATGAAAAGCCGCTGACTTTCAAACAATCCTGGAATCAGCGCAAGCGCTGGGCCCAAGGCCATTTTGACGTAGCCAGTCGTTACATCCCCAAATTAATCACCGAAGGCATCCGGCGGCGCGATATACGGCTCTTAGACGGGGTGCTGCATCTGGTTCAGCCGCATTTTCTGATATTGTCGACGACATTTGTTTTATTAAGCTATCTTTACCATATCGTACCTTTTTACACCAATATTTTGTATATGGTGCTGCCGTTGGAAGTGTGGACGGTGATTGCCATTGGTCAGTACGTATTTCCGATGATCGTGCTGGCTAAAATCCGGGCGAACTGGAAGACCTGGGCTTATCTCGTCTTTTATCCGCTGTTTGTCTATAGCTGGATTCCAATAACCTTCTTAGGTTATCTGCACCGTAACGACCGCAACTGGAGCCATACGCAGCATACCCGCAGTCTTAGCTACCGTGATATTCTTCTAACCAACTCCAACGAATTTCCGAAAGAGAACCTTCTAAGCAAGCAGGCGATCAAATAAAAGGTGAGTGGATGCTCATCTTTTTTTGTATATAACACGCAGGGCTTTGCCAGCGTAAAAGTAAGTATATTTCCTATCTAGCTGAAAAAACCTATCATTGAGGAGGCGTAACCATGTACGATTTAACCATAATAGCCGAATTTGAAGCCGCCCATCAATTGCCTGACTACCCTGGTAAATGCTGCCG
>JAEZQV010000403.1 GCA_023441125.1 Bacillota bacterium | reverse complement strand
CTGCAGTATTCCGGTTTGAAGGTGAAATATAATAAAGCCTTGCCTGCCGGGGAAAAAATTACGGCAGTGACGTTAGCTAACGGCGCAAAACTTAACCCGAAGAAGCTATACAGAGTGGTCACCAATGATTTTATGGCGCAAGGCGGGGACGGATTTACCATGTTTAGTCAGGGAAAACATGTAACAGATACGCAGATACCGCTCCGGGACTGTCTGCTTGAGGCGATAAAGTCGGCCAAAACGCTAGAGGTAACTCCGGATAATCGTCTTTACGAGATCACTGGTGGTAATGAGGGGGAAAAACCTGCGGCGTAAGCCGCTCGCTGGATAAGCAGGAAAGTTTGTTTGTCAGCAGGGAACCGCTTGTTATATGTCGAACTTATTATTAAACTTGAATTCGAAGGAGACATAATTAAAGATGATAGGTTGCACCAAACTGCTTTGCGGTACGGCGACGGTGTCGGACATAGTAAAATATGGCCGCAGCTCCCGTCATTTGCCGCCACAGATGCTTCAATTTTCCTCAGATGCAACACCCATTGTTGTCTGGAATTCGACCAATCGCTGTAACCTTAATTGTCGTCACTGTTATATTTGTGCCGAAGACCGTGAATACGCCGGGGAATTCACCACTGCCGAAGCCAAGGCTTTCATCGATGACTTGGCCGGTATGAAAGTGCCGGTGCTTCTGTTTTCCGGCGGTGAACCGCTTGTTCGCCCAGATTTGTTTGAATTGGGTGCTTATACTATTGCCAAAGGAATTCGCCCGGTAATATCGACAAATGGCACGCTGATTACGCCGCAAATGGCAAAACGCATTAAAGATACCGGGTTTCAATATGTCGGTGTCAGTGTTGACGGTAACGAAGAAGTACACGACTATTTCCGGGGGAAAAAGGGCGCATTTCAGGAAACTCTGGCCGGTATTCGCAATTCCATTGCCGCCGGCAACAAGACCGGGATCCGTTTTACCGTAAATAAACTGAACTATCATACATTGCCGGATATTTTAGATATTGTCGAGCGGGAGAAAATTCCCCGTTTCTGTATGTATCACCTGGTTTATGCCGGCAGAGGGCGGGAAATGGCTGAACTCGATACCACTCCTGAACAAAAACGGCAAACCATTGAGCTGCTGATTGAACGAACCCTGGATTTTAACAAGCGCGGCGTAGAAGTTGAAATACTCACTACCGATAACCATGCCGACGGCATCCACATTTTGCAGTATATCGAACGCACCCAGCCGGAGCGCGTGGCCGAGATAAAAGAACTGTTAGCCATGCACGGCGGTTGCTCAGCCGGGCAGAAAATGGCCAATGTCGATCCGCAGGGCGAGGTCCATGCCTGTCAATTCTGGGGACACAAATCCTTGGGCAATGTTCGCCGGCAGCCGCTTAGCCAGATCTGGCAAAATGCGCAGGATGAATTTTTGTGTAAGCTGCGGGATAAGCAAAAGCATGTGACCGGCCGCTGTGGCGAGTGCCGCTACAAGAATTTTTGCGGCGGCTGCCGGATAAGAGCGGAAGCTGTTACCGGCGACATGTGGGGCGAAGATCCGGCTTGCTATCTTACAGATTACAAGGAGTAGCTGCATGATAATTTCATGGAATACTACACAGCAGTGCAATATCAACTGTGTTCATTGTTACCGTGACGCAGGCGCAAAGCGGTCAGACGAGTTAAGTACAGAAGAAGGAAAAAAGCTACTGGGGGAAATAGCTAAAGCCGGCTTTAAAATTATGATCTTAAGCGGCGGCGAACCATTGCTCCGGCCGGACATCTGTGAACTTATTGCCTATGCGGCGTCGGTTGGCCTCCGGCCGGTTCTTGGCACCAACGGAATTATGCTTACAGGGGAAGTTCCCGCAAGGCTCAAAGGGGCCGGGCTGATGTGCGCGGGCATCAGCGTTGATAGCTGTGATCCGGAGCGCCATGATACTTTCCGGGGACTGCCCGGTGCATGGCAGCAGACTATGACCGGTATCCGGAATTGCCGGGAAGCGGGTTTGCCCTTTCAAATCCATACGACTGTGACCAACTGGAATGAAACAGAGATTACCCGGATTACTGATCTTGCCGTGGACCTTGGCGCTGTGGCTCATCATATTTTTTTCCTGGTGCCGGCCGGCAGAGGCAAAGATATTGAAGAAACAACTTTGAAAACAGCCGAGTACGAAGCCTTGCTGACACGAATTCTTGACAAGCAAGCCACTACCACTATTGAAATAAAGCCAACCTGCGCCCCGCAGTTTATGCGGATTGCCAAAGAGCGCGGCGTGCCTATGCGTTATACCCGTGGCTGCCTGGCCGGTACCGCCTATTGTGTTATTTTGCCTAACGGCGATGTTCAGCCGTGTCCGTATCTGCCGTTAAAAGTTGGCAATGTCAGGGAAAGTGCTTTTGATGCAATCTGGCAGGAAAGTCAGGTGTTTAAAGCACTGCGCAACCAACCGCTTAAGGGAGGCTGTGGCACCTGTGGTTTTGACAGCGTGTGCGGGGGCTGCCGCGCACGGGCCTATTATTATTCCGAAGGAGATTACCTGGCCGAAGAACCCTGGTGCAGCCGGGGGAGTAGATAAGGACAAAATGCAAAGAAGGAATTGCCACGTTGCGTGGCAATTCCTTCTTTGCATTCTGGCGCATAAACCTTTCCAATAATGGCAATCTAATAATGCAGAATAGCGGTAGATCACGCCCGGAGCGGGAGGTGCTTCGTTTGGAATGGAAACAGTATCTGGAAAAAAATACGCTTAAGCTCATCCTGCTAGGCGCATTGGCGGCCGTGGCCGGGTTAGCCATAGCCGGCGGCGGCATAGCTTATGCGGATAAGGCCTCTTTTTGCAGCAGTTGTCACTCTATGCAGCAGGTCGCAGCTACCTGGCAGGTTTCCAATCACCGGCAATTTACCTGCGGCGATTGTCATTTGCCCCAGGAAAACATCGTCAATAAGCTGCTGGTTAAGGGGCAGACCGGGATGCATGACACCTATCATGAGTTTTTGCGCGATTATCCTGATACAATTCAAATCAGTGCCAAAGGGAACAGTATTGTGAACAGCAACTGCTTGCGCTGTCATGCCTATACTGTGGGCAATACCTTCATGGCGGCCGGCGGCCAGGAATGTACCAAATGCCACCGCGGCATGATCCATAATCAAGTTGTCGTCAAGGAGGGAATCCGTGTTGAATAAATCGCAAAAAGCACTGGCAGCATTTTTAGCTTTGGCAGTGGTGTTTGCCGGCGTAGTGATTAGCCGGGTCTGGTTGTTTAAACCGCAGTCCACCGTCCAGCTCGTAAAAATTCCGGCTGGTGAATATGATACTGAAGCCTGGGGGAAAAACTATCCGCTGCAATATGCCGGCTACAAAAAGAATCTGGAAATGGCGCCTTCGCCAACCGGGTATGGCGGCAGTATCAAGGTGCAAAAAGCCGAAATGCAGCCTGAGTTATATACGAATTTTAAAGGCAATCCGTTTAGCAAGGATTACACCGAAGATCGCGGGCATCCTTATGCTATGGATGATTTAAGGGAGTCCAAACGGATTGGACCAGCTGCCAAGGCAGCCTGCATTACCTGTAAAACGCCGTATATTGAGCAGCTGTACAAGGAAAAAGGCTGGGCTTACGCCAATCAGCCGCTGCTCGAGACCATGGACAAGGCCAAATACCCGGTCAACTGCGCCAATTGCCATGATCCGGAAACTATGGGGCTGCGGGTTATTAATCCTGCCTTTATCGAAGGCATGCAAAGACGGGGGATTGATGTGACCAAGGCCAGCCGGGAGGAAATGCGCAGCTACGTGTGTGCCCAGTGCCACTCGGAATACTATTTTGAGCCTAATACATCTAAAGTCATCTTTCCCTGGGATAAAGGGCTGACACCACAGCAAATGTATGAATATTATGCGACAAAACCCAATGGGTTCGCCCAAGACTTTGTGCAGCCTGATTCCGGTGTGCCGGTATTAAAGGCCCAGCACCCTGATTATGAAGAATGGCAGAATGGCGTACATGGCCGGTCCGGAGTCTCTTGTGCCGACTGCCATATGCCCTACATGCGCCAGAACGGGCAAAAGTATACATCACACTGGATAACAAGCCCGCTCAAGACGATTAATGAGTCTTGTTCTCCCTGTCATACCCAGGGAAAAGAAATGTTGTTCAGCCAGGTTAAGGCTACCCAGGATAATGTCTGGCAGCTGCAGCATACAGCCGGTCAACAAATCGCCAGAGCACACGGAGCAATCCAAAAGGCCGCTACTGCTAATGCCGCAGATCAGGCTGAACTGACCAATGCGCGGGAACTTCTGCGCCGGGCTCAATGGTATTGGGATTATGTGGCTGCCGCCAATAGTATGGGCTTTCATAATCCTGTCCAGGAGCTAAATACTTTAGGACAGGCCGTTGACCTGGCTCATCAGTCGATTGATGCTGCCAACAAAGCAGCCGGCACCAATTCCCTATAGCGGCCAACCCTGCCGGCTAGGCAGCAGAAGCCCTTGCCACTCCGCGTTTGTCATGACCGCAACGGTATGTCATTGTCAACGGGGGTGGCAATTTTATTTTTTTGCTTGTTAGTCTAAACCGGCGGAATGTAAAAAAATACAAAACTTTAGTGAATATTTTAAATATATAACAGGAAACTGGAAGATTAAGCAGAATAATCTACTAAGAATAATTACATGATGCATTAAGGGGGGCGACTATGGAAAAACGGGATACTCTTTGGGGGTTGTTTCAGAAGAAAAATCTTAGCAGACGTGATTTCCTTAAAACTTGTGTGGCTTTGACCAGTATGATGGGCCTATCCACCGAGTTAATACCGCAGGTAATTGAAGCGGCTGAAAAAAAACCGCTGGTACCGGTCATTTGGCTGCACGGGCACGAGTGTACAGGTTGTGACGAATCCTTTATCCGTTCCCAGTCACCGCTGACTTCTGATCTGGTACTCAACATGATTGCACTGGAATATATGGATGTATTGGCAGCCGCTGCCGGTGAACCGCTGGAGCATCATCTGGAGGAGACCATTAAAACGTATGCCGGCCAGTATCTCCTGATTTTCGAAGGAGCTGTTCCTGTCGCCGAAGACGGTATCTATTGCATGGTCGGCGGCAAACCCATACTGGAAACGCTAAAACACGTGGCGCAAAACGCCGCCGCCATTATTGAAAATGGCTCCTGTGCCGCCTGGGGCGGTATTCAGGCGGCCAGGCCCAATCCTACCAAATCGGTGGCCGTCAGCGAAGCGGTTCGTGGCAAGCCTATTGTGAAAGTCCCAGGCTGTCCGCCAATTCCCGAAGTTCTGACCGGTACGGTAATGCACTATGTTCTGTTTGGTCAGCTGCCGCCGGTTGATAATCAAGGGCGACCCAAGCAATTTTTCGGTAATCGCATCCATGATACTTGTTATCGGCGTCCGTTTTTTGATTCAGGCATGTTCGTTGAGAAATTTGACGATATTGCCAGTAAGGCCGGCTGGTGTTTGTACAAGGTAGGCTGCCGGGGACCGGAAGCGTATAATTCCTGCGGCAATATGCGCTGGTGGAACGGTATGAGTTATCCAATTCAGTCCGGGGCGCCCTGTGTGGCCTGTGCCGCCAACAACTTTTGGGATAATGATCCATTCTATGAACGCCTGCCTAATATTCCTGTGCCCAATACTATTGCCAGCGCTGACAAAATTGGCGCTATCCTGGCTGGATTGACTACCGCCGGCGTAGTTACTCACGGCATAGCCTCTTATGTGCAGCATAAAATGCATGAGGCTAAAACGGAAAAAGCGCCGGAAGGCGCTGATGAACAAAAGGCTGAGCATGACCAGGATAACCAATAGCGGACGAGGAGGAACGGCTTAAATGAAACGCATTGTTGTTGATCCAATAAACCGGATTGAAGGCCACCTGCGGGTTGAGATAAAAGTGGACGAAGCTACCGGTAAAGTCGAAGACGCGCTCTCCAGCGGCACAGCCTGGCGGGGGATTGAACTGATACTGAAAGGCCGGGACCCGCGGGATTCCTGGCTGTTCGCTCAGCGCATCTGCGGTGTGTGTACCACTGTACATGCGCTGGGAAATTTACGGGCTGTGGAAGACGCTCTGGGCATTGAAATACCCAAGAACGCTAATTATATACGCAATATCATTGCCGCTTCCCAAACAGTACATGATCATCTTGTGCATTTTTATCACTTGCATGCCCTGGACTGGGTTAGCCCGGTGGCGGCGCTGAAAGCCGATCCGGCAGCGACGGCCGCCCTCCAGAATACGGTTTTGGAGAATTACAGCCTGAAGCTTACGGGGCCGGTGGCTTTTGCCACCAGTGCCTATGCCAAGGATTTCCCCAAAGCCACCACTGCTTATTTCCGGCAGATTCAGGATAAAATCAAGGCCATTGTTGAAAGCGGGCAGCTGGGGATTTTTGCCGGCCATTACTGGGACCACCCGGACTACGATGTATTGCCGCCGGAAGCGCATCTTATGGCGGTGTCGCACTATTTGAATATGCTTGACCGCCAGCGTGAACTGGTTTATTCTCATCTGGTTTTCGGCGGGAAGAATCCTCATCCGCACTATCTTGTCGGCGGGATGCCCTGCTCAATTTCCGTAAATGATATGAATGCTCCTGTTAATACCGAACGCCTGGCACTGGTGGATACTTCCATCAATTTAGGGATTGATCTGGTTAATAATTTTTACATACCTGATTTGCTAGTAATTGGTGACCTGTTTGTCAAAGCCGGCTATACAGACGGCGGTGGTTTGGCCGCGCAACGGGTACTTTCTTTCGGCGATTACCCTGATGAACGCTACAGCGGGGTCGCCAACGGCGATTATTTTAAAAATCTGTTAGTCCGTTCCAATGGGGTTGTGGAAAACTTCGGTCAAGGGGTAGCGCAGGCGGTTTTCCACCCGCTGGAAGGCAAAGATTTAGCCGATCCCAATGTATTGGCAGAAGGGGTTGAACATGCCTGGTACGGCTATCCGGAAGCAGGCAAGGATCTTCACCCCTGGAGCGGCGTCACTTCACCCCAGTATACCGGACCAAAAGAAGGAACTAAGACAAACTGGAAGTATCTTGATGAAGCTGGTAAATATTCCTGGGTGAAGACACCAAAATGGAATGGCAAGACGGCAGAGGTTGGTCCTTTGGCTAAATATATTGTCGTGTATACCAAGGTTAAACAAGGTATTTTGCCGCAGCCTACCTGGGCGGAAAAAATGATTGTCGATCAGATTGACGCCGTGTCCAAGGCGCTGAATCTGCCGCCGGAAAAATGGCTGCCAAGCACAGTTGGGCGTACGGCGGCCCGTGGCCTGGATGCCCAGCTAAGTGCGTATATCAATAAATATTTCTTAGACAAACTGCTGACCAACATCAAGGCCGGTGATACTGCCGTAGCCAATACCGCCACCTGGGATCCCGCCACCTGGCCGAAAGAAGCGAAAGGAGTCGGCGTGCATGAAGCCCCGCGCGGGGGCCTTAGCCATTGGGTGACAATTAAAAACGGTAAAATAGAAAATTATCAGGCCGTTGTTCCTTCCACCTGGAATGCCTGCCCCCGGGACGGAAAAGCCGGCTACGGCGCTTATGAAGCCGGTATGATGGAAACCAAAGTAAAGGTTGCCGACAAGCCGCTCGAGATACTGCGGGTTATTCATTCATTCGACCCTTGCCTGGCCTGTGCCACCCATTTGTATGACCAAACCGGCAAGGAACTTGCAGTAGTCCGCACCGACCCGTATTTGTAAAAAAAGGAGGAATACCGGTCATGCGTCAAGGCGCTATGAAAGCTTATTACGTATTTAGCCCGTGGACCCGGATTTTCCATTGGGTTATGGTGATATGCACCTTTATATTATTTTTTACCGGCTTATATATCGGCAATCCCTTTTTCCTGGGAACACAGGGCCTGGAGCCTACTTTTGCCGTGAACAGTGTTTTGTCAATGGAAGTGATAAGGTACATTCATTTTATCGCCGGCTATGTCCTTGTGATCTCCTTTATCCCCCGCATCTATGGTTTCATTATCAATCCCGGCGACAGGCTGCTGCCTAAACCTTGGACCAAGCTGTATTGGACAGGAATTATGGATACCCAGCTGCATTATATGTTTTTGCGCAGCAAGCACCGGCCTTATCTAAGAAATTCACTGGCCAGGTCAGGTTATTTAGCCGTATATTTCATGTTCTTAATTGAAGCAATAACCGGCTTTGCTATGTTTTACCGGGTGGAGCCCAACCGTTTCCTGGCGAAAATCTTTGGGCCGTTTAACGACTGGTTAATCAATGAATATACCGTTCATTTGATTCACCATTTTGTCGCCTGGTTTATCATCCTGTTTGTTATTGTCCATGTTTATATGGCGATTAGAGCTGATTTTACCGAAAAGGGCGGCGAGGTATCAGCCATGTTCTCCGGCGTTAAGTATATGGAGGAAGAGCCTGATGATGTAAGCGAGATCAGGGGTGTTGCTAAAAATAAAGCTCATAATTAAATGAACGAGCAACTGTTTGCAATGATTGTGAGAAGGACTCTCATGGCAGTCCAGCCAGGGAGGCCTTTCCTTTCATTGTCCTGATAGAAAGGATAACTTTCGCCTGGATAAGGGCAACATCGGCTTACGCTTTCGCCAAAGGCTCGGCG
>JAEZQV010000291.1 GCA_023441125.1 Bacillota bacterium | reverse complement strand
CGGCAGCGAATCAGCCCCCAGATGCGCCATCTGTCTTAACAGCAAGGTACTGTTGAGCCGCCGCAGATGATACACGGTCTGACTGGTCAGGATTAAAACCTGGCCGATATTTTCCAGGACGCTAATGACTATTCTCCCGGTACGGGTGAAAAGTTCAATAAGCATGGCATACTCCTTTGCCCTTGCGTTGGTAATGCAAATAAATAATTTCTAAATAATATTCCATATTAAATTGCGATTCCCTGCTGCCAAGCGTTCATTTTGTGTTTCCGCAATTTCCCACCGGTGAATACAAGCAAAAAAAGCCGCTTAACGCGGCTTTTTAAGACTATTTGGTAATGTTTAACACCACTTGGGTTTCGCCATCAATAATATAATCGGTAGTTATATACACTTTACGCCTGTCGTCGCCGCCAGCCGGCGACTTCGCGGCGGCCGGCACCGTCAAACCGGCTTTGGCGGCATTCTTGGCGGTACTCTCCGGTAAAACCGGGCTGGGATTGGTTTCAAACTGATTGGGCAGCGAGTTAACCTTTTTCCCGTCGCCGACGGCGGAACTATCGGCCATGTTCATATCAATGGCTTCCACGACAATATCATTGTTGCGGTCCCTGTTCACCAGTTCCCGGACAGATTCCTCCAGCGAGCGGGGCCGGGGTTTCAGCATGAACAATTTAGTCAGGTCTTCCTCGCCGGTTGGTTTTTTACCGATGAGCTGCGCCATGGAAACCATGCCGCCGCCCCGGACCGACAGCATCACCGAGCCGGGCTGCTGATCTTTCGGCACGGTATAGGTGATGGTCCGCGTTATCGGCTCACTCCGGTAGGGTTTGATCAGAACGGCAATATCCACTTTGTCACCCGGTTTAGCCGTCGGCACACTGGCTTTGGCTTCCATAATGCTGGCTGTACGCCGTTCGGAGTCAACGGTTACATTCACCTTAACATCCATAATGTCAACCGGACTAAATTGATTGCCGGCTAACAGCGACAGGGCCTCATGGATTTCGGCAATCGCCAGCTCACCAATGTTACCCTGGGTATAGAACATGTTTTCCCGGGAAAGCATGCCGCCCGGAATGCCGGCGGCGCTGATCTCAAACTTGACCCGGGCCGTGCCGGAACCCACCCGGTCAGAGGTTTTTTCAATGGCGTTAAAGACGCTGACGGCCGCCAGCGTCGGCGCCAGTTCTTCATCCCGCACGACCTGGGCCCACATATCATTGGTCCGGCCCAGAGTCTTGTCAGTCACACTGATCCTGAGCGGGACAACGGCGGGAAACGATCCCAGCTTGCCGGCGATGCCCGCGCTTCTGTCCTGGGTAATTGTGCCGATGGCCTCGGTGGAGGTACCCAGTTTAAAAGAATTCTCAAGGCCGCTGACGGTATCATATACCTCGGCATCGGTCAGAAAATAATTGGCATTGCCCCGTTTGAGGAACGGATGGCCAAAGGCAAGGATTTTGTCGCCGTCGACATAGGTGACCGTGCCTAACGCCCCCACACTGACATCGCCGCGCACCAGCTGCACACCAATCGTACTGCCGGGTTCGACAGTCCGGTAGGCAATCCCGTTGTTATCGTCAGTGGCTGAGCCGCTGACCGGATACGGCGTAAGGTTATACGGTTGCAATTTTTCGGTCAGCATTTTCAAGGCATATTCACCAAAACCCGAAACCATCAGCGGCGTCGACACCGGGCTCACAGCCGGCTCCTGCCCTTTATAGGCCAGGTCTTCCTGGCCGCCCTGCACCTCCCACAGCTTCAGCATATCGGCGATGGGGGTGACCATGCCTGTCTTATGATCGGTTAAAGACCAGCCATAGGCAATCGCGCCTACCAGCTTGCCGTCAATATATACCGGGCTGCCGCTCATTCCCTGAGCGATCCCGCCGGTACGGTCAATCACGTCGCCGGAGGTACGGACCAGAATCAAATCACCGGCCGGTCCTTTTTGTTTCATAACCCCCAGTACTTCTACGTCAAATTCTTCAATTTTGTTGCCGGAAACCACAGTTTTGGCAACGCCGTGCATGCCCTTGACTATCTGGTCAACAGGCATAAACTCAGGCGCCGCCTGGGCGTTTGCTAACGGCAGCATAAACAGTACCGCTATCAGCGCTGTCAGGCAGCGCCTCACAAGTATCGACAAGATATTCATCCTTCCCAATTATCGTTTCGCAGACTCAATTCTGACTAAAATATCGCCGGTACGTACTTTATCGCCCGGTTTGGCCAATACTTCCCGGACAACACCGTCAACAGTGGCCCGCACGGCAGCGGCAGGGCCGGTAATTGTTTCCACATATACCAGGATGTCCCCTTCGTGCACAGCCGTGCCGGGGCTGGTAAGGCCTGTCGCCAATACCTTGCCGGTAAGGACACCGCGCTGATCAACGGTCTGGCCGGCGGCCAACGACCAGGCTACAACACCTGCAACCAGTAGAATTGTAATAAGTAGTATACTTTTTTTGTGAGCCATACAGAACACCCACCTTTTTGATTTTGTGCCAAGGCTCTTGCTACTTCTGGCTACTACTTTCATTATACCGCATTTTCGTTAATTGGCAACACGGTTGGATATAATTGTTAATGCGTCGCCGACCCTGCGTTCCCTTCCATCCGAGGGTTTATTGACTACCTTGCCTTTTATTACCATCTCGCTGGAACCGCCGCCATCCAGATTCATAGCGTCGGTGGCTCCCAGTTCCTGCATAAACAAAGCCAGTTCCAAGAGGCTCATACCAATACTATGCTGTTGCCGGCCGTCCACAACCACGGCCAGAATGTGCCCGTCAGCCTTAAAACCCACGGCGGTCCGGGGAGCGCGGCCGACGGCAATATCGGGCGGAAACTCTTCCAGTTTCGTGGTCAGAAACACGCTGCCATTTTTGACCAGCGTAGGCCCGGCCCCCAGTGCGTGCTGGGTTTTATCCCAATCCGGGCCAAGTGTCTGGGCTATTTTAACGGCATCGCCCACTTTCAGGCCGGCCAGCGCTTTGGCCTCCTCACCGTGAGCCGACAATACCACCCCGCCCGCAGGTATCTGCGAATTACTGACGTTAACGGCCGTTACTTTACCGTTTACCACTACATATTCCATGCCGAAGTTATTGCTGCCGGTGCTGGCCGCATAGAAACCATTATACAGAACAAGCTCGTTTTCACCGCGCTCACGGTTCACAGCGCCGATCGGCACGGTTTGGCCATTGGGCAGTTCGACTTTCCCTTCATAGTGTACCTGATCGATTAAGAGCTGCCCGTTCGGCAGAATACCAAGGGCTGTACGCGGCAACTCGGGTGTACTGACTATTTCGCCATCGACCTTGAGCAAACCGATGATTGCGCCGTCAAGGCCAAAATACGAACCATTCACAGCGGCTATGGCCCGGTCCCGCTCGCACATGGCCAGCACCGGCTCCAGGCCCTGGATAACACTGTTGGACAATACAGGCTTTACGGCATAACCGGCTGTCGGGTCAATGTCTAAAATATAGGACCATACCGGGCCGCTGGCACCGTATTTCAGCCAGGAAGTATAGGTGATGCCCGGCTCAACCTCTTCCACTGTTTTTTGGTCAAACTGCTTGATAATATCGACAACCAGGCGATTGGGGTTTTTCAAAGTAAATACTTTATATTGGTAAACCGATTTCAGATCAATAACCGCGCGCAGGCTATTCGGCCCGGTTGCCGCCAGCCGCACTTTATCGACGGTCGGATCGGTAACAGCATATTGCGCTGCCGCTTTATTAACCGCCCCGTTAATATCTATGACCAGCCGATTCGGATTTTCCAGTGTAATTACTTTGTATTCCGGTAATTCCGTAACATCAAATACAATGCGTACTGACGCCGCCGTCTGACTTGTCCGGACTTGATTGACAATGCTAGCCGGAGCTGCCAACGCCGTGGTTTGAAATACTACGACGATGAATAGCAGGAGCGTCAGGCAACGTTTCTTGATGGTAATCATTGGCACACACTCCTTTTCTTAACCCAAGGGTCATTCCCAAATAAGGGAAATAAGCAGAGGAGGCCAGGCTATCGAACAGCCTGGCCTTTTACAGTACTTTTACTCAATTGCTGGTATAACATATTGCCCAGCCCCATACCACCGGCTTGCGCCATATTTTTAGTTACTTCCGTATCCAGCATGGAGGTCAGCATTTGCTCTTCCGAGCTATTGCCCAGCAAGCCGTCTTTGGGAACGGTCTTGCGCATTTGCGTGAGCAGCAAGTTAAGAAATACCGCTTCCATGTCTTTGCAAGCCGCTTTTAGCTTAGCATCTTCAGCGGCTTGTGCCGCCGCCGGCTGGGTGGATTTCTTGGCATTTTCCACTTTGGCTGTGGCTTTGGCCAGCTTAGCGGCAAAAGCAGTATCCTGCTCATCCGATGAAAGCGTGCCGCCGGTGCGGGCAACGCTGCTGGCCGGCACAAGCGCATTCGAATTAATACGCATTATGAATCACCTGCTTTTACGGGTCATTGCCAGCTGCCGTCATGGCCGGCAGCTAACAATTCCCGTGCGTTATTTTTTACATGATTTGCAATTCGGCATGAAGGGCGCCGGCGGCTTTTATCGCCTGCAGAATGGAGATAACATCCCGCGGGGTTGCCCCCACTGCATTAAGAGCGGCGACAACATCACCAACACTGGCTGACGCCGGCAGAGTGATCAGGCTGCCTGGCTGTTCTTTGGCATCCACCGTAGTCTGTGTTGTCACAACGGTATTGCCGTTGGAAAAAGGCGGCGGCTGGGAGACATCGGCAGTCTGCCCGATTTTTACGGTGAGGGCGCCTTGCGCGACGGCTACCTGGTCGATCGTGACATTGCTGCCGATAACCACGGTACCTGTCCGCTCATTAATAACAACTTTGGCGACCGAATCAGGCGTGATGGCTAATTCTTCAATGGCAGCCACAAAATTGACAAGATTATCACTGTAATTGTAAGGGACGGTAACGACTACCGTACCCGGGTCCCGGGCCACTGTTATCTGGCCAAACCGCTGGTCAATGGCGTCGCTGATGCGGCTGGCGGTTGTAAAGTCAGGCTGACTGAGCGACAGCGTAATCCGGCCGGTATCCCGGTCGGCAAAATTCATGGGTACTTCCCGCTCTACCAGCGCGCCGTTAGGAACATTGCCGGCCGTCGGGAAATTTTTCTGCTGGCTGCTGCCACCGCTGCCAGCCACAAAACCACCGGTAGAAACAGGCCCCTGGCCGACGGCATAGACCTGACCATTGGCAGCCCGCAACGGCGTCTGCAGCAGCGTGCCGCCCTGCAGACTCTTAGCGTCGCCCATGGATGAAACCGTAATGTCAATGGCATCGCCCGGTTTGGCAAAAGGCGGCAGGCTGGCCGTAACCATAACGGCAGCAATATTTTTCGGTTTTAATTGTGAGGTGTTGATCATAACGCCAAACGTTTTCAGCATATTGGCAATGGACTGATTAGTAAAGGTAATTTTGTCCGAGTCACCGGTGCCGGCCAACCCTACGATCAGACCATAACCGACCAGTTGGTTGCTGCGTACGCCCTGCACTTTGGCCACATCCTTGATCCGGGTGCTTACCTGCGTCGGCGCAGCCACGGCCGGCAAGACCAAACTGGCGCTGATGGCGGCAACCAAGAGCGTTGCGATTATTTTACGCATATGTCCTCCGCTATTATGTAATGACAACCGGCTGGCAAACCCGTTGTCTTCAGCATATTTTCCTTAGAATACCAGGTCGAAAACCTGAGTCAGAATACCCTGACGCTGCTTTCTGGATATGGGGCCTTTGCCTTCGATTTTAAGCTGGGCATCCGCCACTTTGCTGGATAATATCGTATTATCGCTGGCTACGTCTTCCGGCCTGATGATACCGGTAATAGTAATCTTCTGCGTGTCGGAATTTTGCTTGATGCTCTGCGTGCCCTGAACCACCATCTGCCCGTTCGGCTTTACTTCGATAATTTTTACCGTCAGACGCCCCGAAACCGTGTTGGTGTTGGAAATGGCGCCTTTGGCCGTGAAGCTGTCATCACTGTTGGCGCTGACCGGGTTAATAAACGTAAACAGGCCGCTGCCGGCATCAACATTGGTGCTGGCCGACTTGGAGTTAGTTGTATTGCCGGAACGGGAAGCACTGGATGCTTCACTGATGATGATGGTAACAATATCACCGACCGCATGGGCGCGATGATCGGTAAAGAGGTTTGCGGCCGGGGAGTTATCCACCCACAGTGATTCTGCCTGCACAGTAGGAGCCGCCAGCATCATACCTGTTAGCACCAAAAAGGCTAAAAGTTTGCGCATTATACTTCACCTTGCTTTTTTTAAAAATGTATCTGGACGGTGTTTTCATCAATCACCCGGCCAGTAACTATTTTCTTGGAATTGGCATTGCGTACCCGGATAAATTGATTT
>JAEZQV010000105.1 GCA_023441125.1 Bacillota bacterium | reverse complement strand
GGATTGCAACCATCATTGTCGCCAAATGGGAAAACGAACTTGATCTTGTTCAGCTGCAACGAACTTTAGCTTTAAATTCGGCAATAACAGATTCCAAGTCGTTAGACACGTATTCCAACTAAACAGTCAAAAAAACTAATACCTCTATACCATCTGAAAGGGGCTCCCATGCATGGTACATCTTGCCTTGTGGTCCTGTACCCCAATAAACAATAATGGTATAACAGGTTTAGTCGAATTATTCTGGGATGCAAGCTTTGCGGTACGGCACACGAAACGACATAATACCATCACCCCGTGTCCCGGCCTCATTCATGATAATCATGCGACAAGTTGCATTCATTGCGAAACGACAGCGACCTAAGACCTTGGAACCCCTGAGCGGGTATTCCAAGGTCTTATTGTTTAAAAAAGCACCACCATCTGGCAGGTTTATGCAAGATCGTGGCACCCTTCATTATTTTATAATTTTTCGGATGGCTTCAACGGCCGCATCAACATCCTCCGGCGTGATTCCCCAATGAGTGATCATCCGGCAAGCGTGAGGCCCGATCGGTTTTACCTTAATGTAATGCTTAAGCAACTCTGCGGTAATAAAACCGGCATCTTTCCCTATCGCTTCAAAGTTGATTTGCACCACATTGGTTTTTACCTGACCGGCATCAACCAGCCGTTCATCAATAGCAGCCAAGCCGTATGCCAGCCGCCGGGCATTCTCATGATCCTCGCACAAGCGTTCGCGCATGCTTGTTAAGGCAACAATCCCGGCCGCCGCCATATGACCTGCCTGGCGCATGCCGCCGCCGATCCGCTGTTTAATCCACCGGGCCTTGTCAATAAATTCCTTAGTTCCGAGCAGCATGGAGCCAAAAGGCGCAGCCAAGCCCTTGGTAAGACAAAACTGCAAAGCATCTGCCTGCTGCGCCAGCTGTGCCGGCTCTACCTGCATTGCGGCGGCGGCATTAAAAATCCTGGCCCCGTCAAGATATACGGCCATTCCGTTATCACGGGCAATTCCGGCCATCTCCGCCTGATATTCCGGCGGCAAAGGATAACCGCGGTTTAAATCATAAGTATTTTCCAGACACAGAACCCGGCTGACCGGCGATTGTACCCCTCTGGGCCGGATAGCCTTTTTTATATCTTTAGCGTTAAACTGCCCCTGGCTGCTGGGTATGGGACGCGCCTGCACACAGGCTAGGGCGGCCAGAGCGCCTACCTCCAAATTGTAAATATGGGTTTCTTCCCCCACAATCACTTCATCGCCAAGCTGAGTCAAAGCCATTATGGCGATTTGATTGGCCATGGTACCGGAAACCACCAGCAAGGCGGCCTCCTTACCGAACATAGCCGCGCTCATCGACTCCAGTTTGCCGACAGTGGGATCCTCGCCCAGAATGTCGTCGCCTACCTCTGCTGCCATCATGGCCTGACGCATGTCCGCTGTCGGCTGAGTTACCGTATCGCTCCGAAAATCCTTGTACATACTATCCTCCCATTCAAATGCGGCTTATCTATTCACATATAGATACTTTTATTTTAGTACTTTAAAGTATATAGGCAAACAACTGTCAATGTCAATTTTATCCCAGCTTATTCGGATTTCTCACCAGCCTTTCCCTGTCTGTTTAAAATTTGTACAGACATACTGTTTTGGCGGACAAACTTTACACAATAGTTGCAATTCTTTCATTTTTAAAACCGCGCTTGACACCTTCAGATTCTCTGCTATAATGAATACAGGATATTTAAAATAGCCGGATATGATAGGTGGTTGCAATGATGATAAATACAGTTAATCTGTATACAAAACAATACTTTTTCTTTTTTGCTTGGGCCAGCTTTTTTGGCGCAGGCTTATTTACATGCAACAACTTAATATTTCCACTAGCTGTGAGTCCTTAACAAGTAAACAAGTTCATGCTATGAAAGCAAACCTAAGGCTCATTGAGCCTTGGGTTTTTTTATTGCCAATACAAAATACAGGAGGCGTTTTTTGTGATCATTGTGTTAAACTCTTTGGCTACACCGGAGCAAATCGAAAAATTAAAACACGAGCTTGAGAATTATGGCTGCAGCGTGTGGCCAACCTACGGTCAATTCCAGACCATTTTGGGAATCGTCGGTGACACCGGCAAACTGGACCGTGATTACCTGCTCAGTAAACCTTACGTGGAAAAAGTACTGTCCGTCCAAGAACCTTATAAAAAAGCCAACCGCACCTTTCACCCGGAAAATACCGTCATTCCTATCGGCTCACAAACCATTGGCGGCAATCAGTTAGCTATCATTGCCGGTCCCTGCTCAGTGGAAAGCCGTGAACAAATCATCGGCATTGCCCAGGAAGTCAAGACTGCCGGGGCCGGGTTCCTGCGGGGCGGAGCCTTTAAACCCCGTTCTTCACCCTATAGTTTCCAAGGCATGCAGCAAGAAGGCCTCGAGCTGTTAAAACAGGCCCGGGAGGCAACCGGACTGCCGATTGTTACTGAAATCATGTCCGTTAAACAACTGGAAGAACATCATGAAGATATTGATGTAATCCAAATCGGCGCCCGCAATATGCAGAACTTTGATCTGCTCAAAGCCGCCGGCCAGCTCGCTAAACCCATCTTACTTAAGAGAGGCCTTAGTGCTACGATTGAAGAGCTCTTGATGTCGGCCGAATATATCCTGGCCGGCGGTAATGAAAACGTAATTTTATGTGAACGCGGCATCCGGACATTCGAAACCTATACGCGCAATACCCTTGATCTCAGTGCCGTCCTGGCCATAAAAAGACTTAGCCACTTGCCGGTCATTGTCGATCCCAGCCATGCCGCCGGTTTATGGTGGATGGTGGAAGCTTTGTCCAAGGCAGCCGTGGCCGTAGGCGCCGACGGCGTAATCATCGAAGTGCATCAAGATCCCAGCAATGCCAAATGCGACGGTCAGCAATCCATCAAACCCGAACGGTTTGCCAACCTCATGCACTCCTTACGGGAAATTGCCCGCATAGAAAACCGGATAATTTAGGGTTTGGGTTGCGAAATAACCAAGCTGATCCTGAAGGATTTCGGAATGCTCCAGTAAGGAAAAAGTCACCTGCGCGGTGACTTTTTGCATAGAAAAGACTTATAATATAACTTCCTGTACCCGTCCTACCGTCCCGTCTGTAAGCCGGACTTTAATACCGCGCGGGTGAACCGGACTGCTTGTCAAAATATCTTTTACTGTTCCTTCGGTCAGTTGTCCTGTCCGTTGATGCGGCTTTTGCACAATCATCACTTTGACCCCCGGTGTGATATTCTTTCGCTGTGTTCCGTCCATAACTG
>JAEZQV010000098.1 GCA_023441125.1 Bacillota bacterium | reverse complement strand
GTTAGGAGGGAAAAGTCTATGAAAATTATCGTTGATCCCGGTCATTCGGGGCCGGTGGAACCAGGCGCCTGCGCCGGCGGGGTATACGAGTGCAATGTAGTGATGGATATTGCCAAGTTATTGGCTGAGCAGTTGTATGAACAAGGGTATGAAGTATTGCTTACCCGGAACGGTGCGATCGAAACGGATGATCTGAACTTCCGAGCGGAACTGGCGAATACGAAGCAAGCGGATCTTTTTGTCAGCATTCATGCTAATAGTACGGTGAATACCGCTGCCCGCGGAACGGAAACTTATTATTATCCGGGGAGTGCGCCGGGAAAACGGTTAGCCGGGCTTATTCAAGCCAAACTGGTAACAGAATTAGATACTGTTGACCTGGGGATTCGTGAAGCGAATTTTCAGGTACTAAGAGAAACGGCTTGCCCGGCCGTATTAGTGGAGGTTGCATTTATTTCAAATGAAGCAGACCGGCAAGTTCTAACAGAATATGCCTGGCAACTGGGGGCGGCATTGGCGATTGCTGAAGCGATTGATACATATTTTGCGCAGCAGGAATTATTCTAATTTGTACTAAGAGTAATGGCAGTAAGCTCGGATTAAAAATATTTTGCGGCAAGGTATTTACAATATTTCATTTTGTTGTTATAATAACTACATAATGAAATATACGCTCCTGGAACGGGCGAAAGATAGGTGACCCGCGTGGCCAATAATGGGCCGCGCTTGTCATAATCCGTTCCAGGCGCAGCAGGCACACCTCCCGGGGTGTGCCTTTTGCGTGGGAATACCAAGAAAGGAGGTATAAGCAATGGCTGTAGTAAAAATGCCGCAAAGCAGCACCATCGCCATCAAGCTGCAAAAGGGTGTGAATGCAGCCGGTAGTCCGGCCTATGTTACCCGGAATTATACCGGCAAACCGACGGCATCCGATCAGGATTTATTTGATGTGGCGCAGGCGCTGGCGGGACTGCAAATCTATCCGGTGGCAGATATTGCCCGGGAAGACAATGCCAGTCTGGTCAATCAGTAAGTGACAAGAGCAGATGAAGCGGAAAGGAGGATTACCCATGGCCGATACCAATACCAGAACACTGGAAATGATCTTTGCCACTTCCGGCGGCAAGGAGGTTACTGTGGCGGTCAAGGAACCGAGAGACGGCCTGACGCTGGCCGAAGTGCAGGCGGTGATGACCACCATTATTGACAAAAATGTCTTTTCCAGTAACAGCGGTGAGCTGGTGACTGCCAAAGAAGCGCAAATCAGGCAGTTGGCGATTACCGAGCTGGCTTAGTAAATGAGAGGAGGCCCTACGAATGGAAGAACTGGCCCGTCTAACGGCAACATACGGTTTTCCCATGGTAGTGGCCTTCTTCCTGTTGATTCGACTGGAAAAACGTTTGACCGAATTAACCGACGCAATCAATCAGATGTGTTATTGCGTCGAGAGGATGGAGGGCAGACAAGATCATGATTAAAACCGTATATGGTCCCCCGCCGGCTGATGCCGAGCGGATCGAGGATATAGAGTTAGGACAGGAAGAAGGTATCAGGGAAGAAAACGTGGCCGAGCGCGACGAGAACATGGTTCCACTGCCAACGGAACGGTAAAAAAGAGCTAGGTTCTAAAGGAACTATCTTTGGTTGCGGAAGCTCGACCGACCAAAGAGAAAAGCTGTGCTAAGTTGATATTAGTTTAGAAAAATAGCATGCTGATTGGCATGCTATTTTCTTGACAATGGCTATGTACTGATCGTGATAAATCCGTTATCATAGTTCGAAGTGCTTCATTGTGTAAGCTTTGAGGAACATATGACGCTCTGTCGAGAGGGAGGAGTTAATGACATAGTCTTTTGTAAGTTTTAGCAAAAAAAGATTTTTATGTCGATAATCCCGTTCCTTTGACACTAAAATATGTAAACGAAACCAATTTATTATGAGTAGAAATAGCAAAAGCACAACCGAAGTCTAAAAAATGGTTTTTGCATCAGTCGTGCTTTTTTGTTCACTTCCTGCCAATATACATTTTTTAGTCTTTTTCTTTAGCGGAGGGGAGGCTAGACGCAGGCTGACTGTGTAGGGGCACCGGCTCTTCCTTGACCGGTTCGCTCAGAGAACGTCTCAGTTCTCCCAGTCCCTTGCCCAAAGCTTTCCCGACCTCGGGGAGCTTTCCGGGGCCGAATACAATCAATGCAATAACGAGGATTAAACCCAATTCAGGCATGCTAAAATTGAACAAAGTCACTCACATCCTTTGGCTAATTTTATAAGATTCCTTTTTTTAGCATAGCGTGATCCATTCGCACCAGCCACCTAGCTCAGGTAACCAATACTCTTTTTAACTTTATAAAATAGTATAACAGGTTCACTGAAAATCGTCTTTAGCGTTTGCCATGAAAAAATAAGGTTATTTTCATGGTTTTTTTAGTGAAATCAACATATATCAGGAAAATTAATCCACCTGCCGAGCCTGCTATTACCACAAAATAGGTAAGGTGTCTAAATCCATACACTTTTCCTCTCTAAAGGTAACCACTTTTCAGGTATATAATTTTAAAACCGGATAAGACAACCGCTTTTCATGATAAGAAATAATTTTTACTTACCTTTGGTGATTTGTACAACAATCGTGGCAGATATGCAGCGATATATCGGCTGAATCACCAATAGAACAGGCTCGGGTTACATGATACTATTTACTCAGCAATATTTTTACAATATTTAAACAAAACTTGCAGAGGAAAGGAGGAAGCGTCGCAAGAAAATATTGTTTCTTATAATTCAGGAGGGATGGGTGATTATGGAGGAGACGGCAACATTTATTAAAATGCGTAAGATGGTAATGTTCGTAAATGGATTCAGTATTGTAAATTATTTTATTGCTCAATTATCCTGGGCGCCATTGCTGGCGGAAATCGCCAAGGATGTACAGGTGGATATGGGCAGCGCCACACAATTAATGGCAATTTTCGCGTTTACAGCGGCGATAGGCCTCCTTGTCGGCGGGTTTCTCTGCGATCGCATCGGTGTGATGAAGGTTCTGGCTATCGGCCTATCTTTCGCGGTTATCCCGGCTTTTGTCATGCCCTGGCTGGGAGAATCCTATTCTATGGTTTTTGGGCTACGGCTGCTGCAGGGGTTCTCAGGGGGTGTAATCTGTACGGCGTCCCCTATTCTGGCCACGTGGTATCCGCCGCAGCAGCGCGGGGTTGCGGGCGGTAAAATCGGTCTGTCGATATCATTGGGATCAGCGCTAGGGGCGCTTATCTCACCGGCACTATATATGGCAACAGGAGGCAATTGGCAGCATACGGTAGCCTGGCTTTCCGTGCCGGGGTGGTTGAATATTGCCTTAATTTTTGCTGCTATCCGCAAGCTGAATGACAGTGGCGTCCAGCATCAGGCTCAGTCTGAAGCTGGTGGGATGGCTTTGAAGAATGCTCTTCGTATGCCGGTAACCTGGCTGGGGGTTGTCGTTGCTTTTCTTATTGCCTGGTCCATGCAGGGAACTTACGCCCTGGCGCCGGCCTATCTGGCGGCTGCCAAGCCTGTAGGGCTTGGATTTGGCCCAATGTTGGCCGGACAGCTTATGCTGGCGATTATGCTTGCTGGTATGGTGGGACCGATTATCGGCGGCATACTGCTGGATAAAACTTTCGCCGGCAATCCCCGGCCGGTTATGTTGCTGGGATTTGCTCTGTCCGCAATATTTTTATATGGACTTGTAGTTCCCCGAATAACGAGCAGTGTTGCACTCTTAGTAATCGTGATGGCATTGTTCGGCACTGTGATTCAATTTTTGTACCCGGCTATGCAAGTGCTGATTGCGCAAATTTATTCACGGGAAATTGTCGGTTCCCTGCTGGGGATCTGGATGGGAATCGGCAGCTTCGGGGGGGCGGCCGCCATGTTAGCCAGCGGCATATTGGTGACTGCTACCGGCAATTATGATTCTACCTTTATTATGTTAGCAGGAGCAGCGCTATTAGGGCTAATCATCATGCCGTTTTTAAAAACCGCAAAACCTGAAGTGAAATTAAGTTCCAATAACCATCTATAATATTGATTTCCCGATATGAAAAAAGAGGGTCAAGCCATTGGTGCCGTAAGGTCTGAGGAATAGCAAAGACCGAGTGCCAAATCAGGCTTCGGAGGAAAGAATGACACTGCTGGAAATGGCAATTGATTTAATTGCGCTGACGAAAGAAGCATGTGTCGCGGATTGCTCTTTTATCGTAACTGACAGCGAAGGAGTAATTTTGGCTTTTGCGGAGGATGAGGCTTTCAAAAAGCTCAATCTGTCAAAGGTTGGCGTAAAAGTTCCAGATAATTCTTCCGTCCAGTTATGCTTAAAAAGCAAAGCGACAGCGGACAGTATATTGCCCCGAGAAGTCTTAGGCTGCAAGATTATTACCCGTGCCACGCCGATTTTCGCCGCTAACGGGGAGGTTATCGGTGCTATGGGGACGTCGCAGAGTATGGAAAAGTACGATGGTTTATGTGCTGCCGCACAGACCATCGCTGTCAACGCGGAGGAACTGGCGGCCACCAGCGAGGAATTGGGGGCAACAGCCAATTGTTTGGCTGATGAGTTAGTCAAAGTACAGACAAGAGGAGAGTCTGTTCTTAACAGAATCAAAAAGACAGATTCGATTTTAGCATTTGTCAGCAATATAGCCGCCAATTCCAATCTGCTGGGACTGAACGCCGCCATAGAGGCGGCCCGAGCAGGCGAGCACGGCAGAGGCTTCGCCGTCGTCGCCGATGAAATACGGAAAATGGCAGTTAACAGTGCCGATTCTGTCAAGGAGATCCAATATATCCTCAATGACATTCAGCAGGAGATAACCTCTGTAGTCAACTCCATTCAGAGGGTAGCAAAAATGAGTGAGCAACAGGCTGCTGCCGTGCGGGGAATATCGACAACCATTGAGGCTTTCGCTTTAACTGCCGGCGAAGTGGAGAAGCTGGCGGACATCACATAATCTGCCTGCCGCCGTTTATGGTGCATGGATATGATTAATTATAAGGAGATGGAATTATTTATGAGTACAGCACAAGCCCTATTGAAGGAACGTACCGAACGAGTAGTAAAGACCATCGCATTGGAAAAGACGGACAGGACTCCGGTGATTCACATGGGTGATTCCTTTGCCGCCGCGCATATGGGTGTAACGATGAAGGAGCTTTGTTCCAGCTTTAGGCGTTCCAATGAGATTATGCTGAATTCTTTAAAAGCTTTCGGCGATTTTGACGGAGCCAATTTCGCCTTTGCAGGCGGGGCAGTATTTCCTTTGATTTACATGTCCAAAGTCAAAATGCCCGGGCGCGAATTGCCGGACAATGCCCTCTGGCAGGTTGACGAGCAGGAGCAAATAACCATAGCGGATTATGATACCATTTTGAATAAAGGCTGGACGCCATTTATGACCGATTATCTGACCAACAGGCTGGGGATTGACCTTGACAGCCTTTTCGGTCAACTGGCGGAAAGTCCGCAATTAACCCAAAATTTTGAAGACGCTGGTTACATGGTGTATGCCCCGGTTGCCACCGCAACGGTCAATGAATTTCTTAGCGGCGGCCGTTCCCTGGCATGCTTTATCAAGGATTTATACAAAATGCCCGATAAGGTGGAGGCTGTGCTGGATGTCATCCAGCAAGAGACGGGCAATATGCTGCGGCAGCAGATACGCGCCAGCGGTGCAAAAATTGTCTTTGCTTCGCCGTCGCGCGGTGCCAGTGAGTTTTGGTCTCACAAGCTGTGGGCGCGGTTTGTCTGGAAATACATTAAAGCCGTGGCCGATGTCATCATAGAAGAGGGAGCTGCAGTCAGCCTGCACATCGACGGGCATTGGGAACGTGAC
>JAEZQV010000163.1 GCA_023441125.1 Bacillota bacterium | reverse complement strand
ATATGAAACGGTAAGGGAGCAAATTGCCCTGTTGCCGGAGGAAAATTTGGAACCGTTTACCATCTGCCGTATCCTTGGCTATGGCGTCAGTCCCAATGCCATGGATATTCCCGTAGTGCCGCGCGGCTACCGGGTGCTCAGACAGATTTCCCGTCTGCCGCTGCTGGTAGGCGAAAAACTGGTAACCCATTTTAAAACCCTGCACCGTATCTATAATGCCAGTCTATCCGAACTGGACGAGGTGGAAGGCATTGGTGAAGTACGGGCCAAAACAATAAAAGACGGCCTGAAAAGGGTGCGGGAGCAGGCCCTTCTCGACCGTCATGTTTGATACACGGCTGGTTTCTAGCGCCCATCTGCGTTGTTGCTCCTGCGGGCGTTCCCTCCGACCGTTCTATCGTTCCGCCTGACAGCCTGTAGGAAGTTTACAACCGTCCTATTACTCTGTCTGAATTCATTGTGCGGACTTCCAGTACGACTACGGTCACGTCCTCGTCGCGACCCGTACAAGGTGCGTTCAGTCTATCTACGACTAACGCTGGCGTTGTAGTCATAACGAATTCAGAACGCTGCATCTGGGTACTATAAATCAACCTTAGCTGAGTATAGTTACCTGTTTACCTTTGACCATCATTTCTGGTATAATTCTAAATTCAAATCTTCCACAAACCGGGCATAGGCCCGGTTTTCTTCAATCCTTACCACCTTGTAGCGCTTGTTGGCCTCGCTGATGAGCTCGTCGTCGACACTGACAACAATGGGGACATACATCAGGATCTCGTTTGTTTTTTCGTCATATATAATATAATAATCATACACTTTTTGCGGGGCTTGCTCAGGTTTTTGCTGGATTGTGAACAGATTAAGCGGAATATAATAAACCGCGCCGGCAGTAATTACAGTCAGCAGAGCAAGAATCCCTAGCAGTTTGACCCAACGGCTTTTATGCACACCGAGCGCCTCCTATTCCTTGCGCTTTCGGCGCGGTCCTAAGAAATTGGCGAATTCATACTTGAAAAAATGCTTGAGTTTTTTCTTGGCTTCCTGCCAACTGCCGGTACTGAGGAACAGGAATGCGGCGATGCCAACCAGGAGGGCCAGCACGATACCCATAATATCGTAGCCGGGAGCGAGGTCGGTAGGCGTGTAAGCGGTGTTGCCAGCCCCGGCGCCCGGGCTGCCGCCGGTATCGGTGAGTGTGCCGCCCGGATTGGCTTCGGCTACGCCGCCAAGGCTGGCAGTAGTCCCCAGAAACGAGGGAACGGCATCTGCCAGCAGCATTACACTGCGTTCAGCGGCTTCGCGGTTATTGTACTCCGTACCTACTTCCACCAGCAGCGCCCGTGGGTGTAGATCCTGATTGTAATTGCCATGGGCGATAAATATTCCCCGGACCAGACCTTTATACTTGGCGTCGGTTGCGGCTTTGATGCTGCGGGCATAGTCCATGGTGGTTTTTTGGTTTTGGTTCTGACGGCCTACGACCAGCAGCAGCTTGGTAGCCGGCTGGCCGTTAATGGTTGCATTGTACACCCTGGCGGGTGCGCTGTCGCGGTGAATGTCAAACATCGCAACCGGCTGTTCCTGCAAAAGTTTCATAGCGGTACGCCGGGAGCGGTGATAAGCGTTGGCATCATGTGGATCATGCAGTGTTTTGGAATGCGTAACCTGGTAGCCTAGTTCCGTTAATCTGTTGGCAAAAGCTTCACCGACCAGCATAATCGAGCCTCTGCCTTTTTGCGTAGGGGTTCCGTCATTGGGGATGTAAGATTCATCCGTATGGGAGTGGTAGACGGCAATGCGCGGTTTTGGGGCATCGGCTGGTGGGGCCTGCACAAAAATGGCACTGCCGGCCGCCTGACTGGACACCTTCTCCCTGGCCCGGCACCGGGCCAGGGTGCCTTCCACAGCAGTTATTTCGTATAATACATCACTTTCACTGATATATTGATCACCCGGATGGACTTCATGACCTGTTTGCAGAACAATGATGCCCTGGTCGTCCATCACCGTCATATAGCCGGAAATTAACTCATCGCCGCCTGTCAGTTCTGTTTCCGGTATGGCGGCCGCCGCCGGCAGTATGTTTAGATTTAAAATTAGCAGTATACTTAGAATGAACCATAACAAATAGTGCATGTTTATCCCCCTTTACGACTATCATTCCCACAGGCACAATGTTTATGTAACAGGGGGCGTATAGAATTTGGTATAGACAATAGGCGCGCGGACAAAAAAAATACAGCCTCAATTGCAGGCTGTGCGAGTTGGCAATTAGGATCACGAGAGATGATAGAAGCCTAATGTTTTGACATTCTTATATTCCTGTTGCATTACTTGATGCAGTGACAGACCGGTAAGGTTGCATAGCGCCGCCAGATAGAACATAGTGTGGCCTAACTCCTTGGCGATTACTTCCCGGCATTGCGGACAGGGCTCGCCTACAAGGTGAGAAGACATATGATCCTTGAGTTCGCTGTAGGAAGCGGTTTCCGGAACCGCCTGACGGGCGGCAGCTACCTGAATACAACCACAACCGGTAACCGCTTTGGCAATGGCGCGATTTACCCGGGCGGATGCTTCCTGGTGCTTGGTCAGAATATCAAGCACGCTTCGGTGGCGGATCAGATACTCATCTACAGCAGACTGAAAGTCTGAACAACATTTATTATCATGCATGTTAGGTAACACCTCACTTTGCCTTTATTATATAAACAGCTCTCCGTGGTTGTCAATGTATAGGCAAAAGAAAAGCCCTGAAGCAATAATCAGGTTGATTATTGACAAGGCTTAATTATACATGCTACAATATAAAATTTTGACAAAAGATTAATCTGTATGCTATACTAAAATCCGATACAGCCTAGATGCTTTTTCATCTGGACGTATTTTTTTATTCAAAGACGGGCATAATAAAGATGTATTTCCACTTTTTGGATTTAACATACTTTTGCGGAAAGGAGGTAGAGGCCGTGATTGACAGAACACTTAGAATAATTATTACCGTGCTGGCAGCTGTTGGCGGGCTTATGATAACGGACAGAATTATACCGCTATTAGCTACTGTGGTAAGTGAGGAATTTTTGAAAATTGGCGTGTTTGGTATTACGATGACAACCGTTCTTTCATTTGTTTTTGGTGGACTGGTTGGCGGAATCGTTGGTTTTTTGGTAGCGCCGTTTCTGTTGAAACATTTATGGAACTTTACTTACTGGCTGGAGTTGCGCTTAAACAAGATGCCTGGCTATGATGTGTTGGCAGGTGTGTTGGGCTTAGCCACTGGACTAATAATTTCTAATTTGCTCGGGTCTGCTTTTTTGCCGATTCCCATTGTCGGAAAATATGTCCCCCTGTTACTAAGCGTTATCCTCGGCTATCTGGGAATTAATGTGGCCATTAGAAAACGCGAAGAATTATTTAGTATGCTTTCTAATTTGCCGACATTACCCTGGCTTAGCCGGGACGGTAAAGATCGTTCCAAGGATAAGGGCGAAGCAGGCGCTTGTCAGGCCAAGATACTGGATACCAGTGTTATTATTGACGGTCGGATCGCTGATATTTGCAAAAGCGGTTTTATCGAAGGCGTGCTGATTATACCGATCTTTGTTCTGGAAGAACTTCAGCATATTGCCGATTCTTCTGATCTTCTGAAACGTAATCGGGGACGACGCGGTCTGGACATTTTGAACCGTATGCAAAAAGAACTGGCGCTGAATGTAGAAATTGACAACCGTGATTTTGATGATATTGCCGAAGTGGACTCGAAACTTATTAAACTGGGACAACTGTTAAAGGCCAAAGTAATCACGAATGACTATAATTTAAATAAAGTGGCCGAGCTCCAGGGTGTATCCGTTCTTAATATTAACGAACTGTCCAACGCCGTGAAACCGGTAGTGCTTCCCGGCGAAGAAATGGTTGTGCATGTTGTAAAGGACGGTAAAGAGATGGGGCAAGGCGTTGCTTATCTGGACGATGGCACTATGATTGTTGTCGACGGCGGTAAAAAGCATATTGGCGAAACAGTGGGCGTATTGGTAACCTCTGTACTGCAGACCGCAGCCGGCAGAATGATCTTCGCCAAACCCAAAGCAATGATGTAATATAAACTTTAATGCCTTCAAGCCATTTGGCTTGAGGGCTTTTTACAATGCAGGGCGGGAGTCTTGTTTACACGGGAGAAGTGATACCGATATGATTTGTGTTATTATTGCTGCCGCCGGGCGGGGGAACCGCATGGGCAGCGCTGTGAACAAAGTGTTGCTGCCGCTGGCCGGCAGAGCTGTGCTGGAGCATACCGTTCTGGCGGCTTGCGCCGCCGACCAGGTAACCTGTCTGCTGGTCACGGCCGCGCCTGAAGAGCAGGCAACGGTTGTCAGGCTGCTGGCCGGTCTTAAGCTGCCGGTGCCCTGGCAGGTTATACCCGGCGGCGCTGAACGACAGCATTCCATAGCCAATGCCCTGAAAGCGGTTCCGGAAAATAGTAAACTGGTTATAGTCCATGACGGCGCCCGGCCGCTGGCCCGCCCGCAGCTGTTTAACCAGGCGGCCGCAGCGGCCGCCGAGTACCGGGCGGCCATTGTGGCCGTACCGGTTAAGGATACCATTAAGTCGGCGGACGCAACCGGCCTGGTTACCGGTACGCCGGATCGCCGTACATTATGGGCGGTGCAAACGCCGCAGGCGTTTGAGGCCGGACTGTTGGCAGCCGCATACGAACAGGCCGCGCAGGATGGGTATCTGGGCACTGATGATGCTGCCCTGGTGGAACGGTTGGGCGTCACCGTCAAAGTAGTTGCCGGCAGTTACGAAAATCTTAAAGTCACCACGCCGGAGGATTTGCGGTTTGCCGAGGCATTGCTGGCTAAAGAGGAGGTAAAACAAGTGATTCGCTGCGGAATTGGTTATGATGTGCACCGCTTGGTCCCGGAACGGAAATTAATCCTGGGTGGTGTGGATATACCGCATACATTAGGCCTGGAAGGGCACTCCGATGCGGATGTGCTTTTGCACGCTATTAAGGACGCTCTCTTAGGGGCGGCAGCGCTGGGGGATATTGGGCGGCATTTTCCCGACACGGACGGCCGGTACAAAGGAATCTCCAGTCTGAAGCTGCTGGCTGAAGTACGCAATATTCTGGCCGGGCATGGTTATGCCGTTAATAATATTGACGCCACTATTGTGGCGCAAAGACCCAAATTGGCTCCGTACATACTAGCGATGAACCAAAATATTGCTGACGTACTTGGCGTATCTGCCAGTCAAGTCAATGTAAAGGCGACGACTACCGAGGGGCTGGGTTTTGCCGGCGAGGGGCAGGGCATTGCTGCTTATGCAACGGCTACGATCATGGCTGCTCCAGTTTAATGTTGTCTATGATTCTGCATAAAAGCCTGTCAAACACACATATTATGAATAGTCGATAGTAATGTGTTTGGAGGGATGATTATGCAGCTTAAGCTTTATAAATTTATGGTATCGCTTGCCGTTGCCACCACCATCCTGGTTTATCCGGCCTGTGCGCTGGCGGCTGATTTTAGCTTTAATATAAATATTATGCGCCAGGATGGAGCTACCTGCGGTGAACTATGGCTCAATGACAAGCTGGTATGGCGGCTGGCCATGCTGTCGGACGGCGCCCAGCCGGTGTCAGGCGGGTTCAGCGGTGCCAACACCACGCTGGTTATTCCGGATATTGTTCATGGTATGTTTGTGGTAAAAATCGAATAGCAAACAAAGTGCGCTGCTGTTAAATCCGGCAGCGCACTTTTCGTCCCGATAAAAAGTATCGCTTGCTGCTTACTGTTTGCTTTGCAAGCTGACGCAGAATCTGCTAGAATATACAATGATTGACACTTAAAAGATTGTTTTGCAATGCAAATGGAAGGAGTACATAGATATGCAACAAGAACTGCGGGTGCGGTTTGCGCCCAGCCCTACCGGGCCGTTTCATATTGGCGGCGCCCGGTCGGCCTTATTTAACTGGCTTTTGGCCCGGAAAGCGGGCGGTAAGCTGATCCTCCGGATTGAAGATACCGATCTGGAGCGCTCAACCAAGGAATCGGAAGAGAACATAAAAGCGTCCTTGCGCTGGCTGGGAATTGAATGGGATGAAGGGATTGACGCGGGCGGAGAGTATGGACCCTACCGCCAAACCGAACGTCTCGATATTTACCGGCAGTATACTGACAAACTGCTGGCCGGCGGACAAGCCTATCACTGTTACTGCAGTGAGGAAGAATTGGATGCTGAACGCCAGGAGCAAATGAATAAAGGTGAGAATCCGCATTATACCGGCCGCTGCCGTAATTTGAGCCAGACCGACCGGGAACGGTTTATTGCCGAGGGGCGTAAGCCTACCGTCCGTTTCCGCGTTCCCGACAATCAGCAGATTGTATTTAAAGATATGGTGCGGGATACAGTAAGCTTTGAATCCAACGGCGTTGGTGACTTTGTCATTGTAAAATCCGACGGTATTCCGGTTTATAATTACGCTGTGGTACTGGACGATGCCCTGATGAAAATAACTCATGTCATTCGGGCTGAGGAGCATCTTTCCAATACGCCGCGCCAGATTCTGCTGTATCAGGCACTAAACCTTCCCCTGCCGCAATTCGGCCATATTTCCCTGATTCTGGGCAAGGACCGCAGCAAGATGAGCAAGCGTCACGGCGCTACTTCGGTTGAGCAATATAAGAATCTGGGTTATCTGCCGGAAGGTCTGGTAAATTTTCTGGCCCTGTTAGGCTGGGCGCCTCCCGGTGAGCAGGAAATATTCAGCCCGGCCGAGCTGATTGAACAATTTTCCATGGACCGGGTAGCCAAAAATCCGGCTGTATTTGATATCGATAAACTCAATCATATTAATGCCCATTATATTAAGCAGGCCAGCCCCGAGCTTATTACCGAACTGGCCCTGCCGCATCTTAAAGCGGCCGGCTACATTGGGGAAGAACTGACGGCCGGTCAACGGGAATGGCTGGTAAAGGTAGTGGCGGAACTGCAGGGCTATATCAGTTATGCCGCGCAAATCACCGAACATATTGATGTTTTCTTTAACGACGCAGTTGATTTTGAGAACGATGAAGCCCACGAGATCATGAAGGATGCCGATATTCCTCAGGTGATGGAGGCCTTTAAAGCCAGGCTGGCTGCGCTTGAAACCGTTGAACCGGCAGCTGTGCAGGCGATCTTAAAAGGCATTACCAAAGAATTAAAATTGGGCGGCAAAAAGGTATATATGCCTGTACGGATCGCTATAACGGGTAAAATGCATGGCCCCGAGCTTATTAATCTCATTCCGCTCATTGGCAGAGAACGCACCCTGGCCAGAATGACTGCGCTGATCGCCAAGATTTAATCCGAATGAATGTTTCTTGACATGTTCAAGCTACAATTAGTATAATTTATACAGAAAAACCGATTCGAATACTCGGAAATGCTATGATCCGGGAAAAGTACGCATTTACCCCCCGCAGAGAGGTGCCGCCATTGGCTGTGAGCGGCGCTGGGTACGGTTGTGCGGAAGTGCGCCCGGTAGCAGGCTGGCTGAAATAGGAGTAAGCCGGCCCGGCTGCTGCCGTTATCAGTTGAAGCAGGGGTATCTGGTACCCAAGCAGAGTGGAACCGCGGGCCACCCGTCTCTGTACAGAGAGGGTGGTTTTTTGTTTGTTCTAATTTATAATTGGGAGGGAATACTATGTTTACTCGGATAAAGAAGGACGTACGGGTAGTATTTGAGCGGGATCCTGCAGCCAAAAGCGTGCTTGAAGTATTGTTGTGCTATCCGGGACTGCATGCCATTTGGCTGCATCGCATCTCCCACTATCTATATATAAAGCATGGCTGGGTGCTTGTGCCGCGGCTCATATGTTATTTCAACCGGCTGCTGACCGGCGTGGATATTCATCCGGGGGCAACAATCGGGGAAGGTTTGTTTATTGATCATGCTACCGGTGTGGTCATTGGTGAAACCTGTATTATTGGCAATAATGTTACGTTATATCAGGGAGTAACCTTGGGCGGTACCGGGAAAGAAAAGGGCAAGCGACATCCTACCATCGGCAATAACGTGGTTGTTGCCAGCGGTGCTAAAGTATTAGGCTCATTTACCGTCGGGGATAATTCCAAAATTGGTGCCGGTTCGGTGGTGCTGCGCGAGGTGCCGCCCAATTCGACCGTTGTCGGTATTCCGGGTAAAATTGTTTGGCATGAGGGGAAAAAGGTAGGCCGCAGTGACGACGATGTAGACGGTATTGACCTTGAACATGATGATCTGCCGGATCCTGTGGCAGAAATGCTGCTCTGTATGCAGCGGAATATGCAGCGGCTGGAAGTACGGATCGCACAGTTGGAAAAGGAGCTGAAACAGCATGAGTCTTAAAGTATATAATACCCTGACCAAGCAAAAAGAAGAATTTGTGCCACTGACGCCGGGAAAAGTGAAAATGTATGTCTGTGGAGTTACTCCTTATAATCACCCGCATATCGGCAATGCCCGCCCGTTCATCACCTGGGATGTCATCCGCCGGTATCTTGAATACTCCGGGTATGAAGTATATCATGTCCAGAATTTTACCGACGTCGATGATAAAATCATTAATTCGGCCAAAGCCGAGCACGTTACCTGGGATGTTATTGCCAACCGCTATATAGGTTCTTATTTTGAAGTTATGGATAAACTCAATATTCGCCGGGCCCATGTGTACCCCAAGGTTTCCGAGCATATTCCCGATATAGTGGCTATGGTTAAGGCGCTGATTGACAAAGGCTTTGCCTATGCAGTTGACGGTGATGTCTACTAT
>JAEZQV010000480.1 GCA_023441125.1 Bacillota bacterium | reverse complement strand
CAGTGCGCTTAAGGTGACAGCCAACGATGAGATTGGCGCGCTGACAACGGCGTTCAACCATATGACGGACAATCTCCGGAACTTAGTCAGGGAGATAGCCCAGATGACGGAACAGGTGGCGGCAGCCTCGGAAGAACTGCTGGCCAGCGCCGATGAATCGGCCCAGGCGACAAATCAGGTTGCCGGTACCATCAGTGAAGTGGCGAACGGTTCTGAACAGCAGGTACAGGCTGTAAATCAGACGGCCTGTACTGTTCAAAAACTATCCACTGCCATTGAGCAGATCGCGGCTAATGCCGATGCGATGGCCAATATGGCCGACAAAACCGCCGGCGCGGCGAATTCCGGCGGCCAGGCAGTGGCATCAGCCATTGCGCAAATGGACAATGTCGATAAAACCGTGGCTAACTCCGCGCAAGTGGTTGCCAAACTGGGTGAGAATTCTAAAGAAATTGGCCTGATTGTCGATACTATCGCCGGGATTGCCGGACAGACCAATCTGTTAGCCTTAAACGCGGCTATCGAGGCCGCAAGGGCCGGTGAACAGGGGCGCGGCTTTGCTGTTGTTGCCGAAGAAGTCCGTAAACTGGCGGAGCAATCCCAGGAGGCCGCCAAACAAATTGCCGGTCTGATCAATGAAATCCAGGCCGATACCAATACGGCGGTAGTGGCGATGAACGACGGTACCCGGGAGGTTAAACGCGGGTCCGAGGTGGTGAATTCAGCCGGACAGGCTTTCCGGGAGATCGTAGCGCTCGTTGACAGTGTGTCAAGCCAGGTGCGGGAAATCTCCGGGGCCATCCAGGACATGGCCGGAGGGAGTAAAGCGATCGTAGCCTCGGTGGCAGGCATCGGCGTTATCAGCAGGGAAACGGCAGCCCAGTCCCAGTCTGTATCCGCCGCTACCGAGGAGCAGTCGGCGGCCATGGAAGAGATTGCTGCTTCCAGTCAGGGGCTGGCCGAGCTGGCGCAAAAACTGCAAGCGGCTGTGAGTAAATTCAGCGTCTGATAGTTTAGTCGCAATGCCGGGCTGTATACAGCCCGGCATTATACTGCAATAAAAGGAGTCCGGAACTTTACGTTCCGGACTCCTCAGTGTTTTGCCCTCAGTCACTCATATAAACAAAACTTATAGCCCACACCGCGCAGCGTCTGGATAAACGAACCCTGCACCGCGTCGTGTTTAAGTTTATCGCGCAGCCGGCTGATAAGCACGGTAACGGTATCCTCGTTGCCGACATAGTCATTCTGCCAGATTTGATAGAGCAGCTGCTTGCGGGTAAAAACCTTGTTGGGATGCTTGACCAAAAACCACAGAATATCAAACTCCTTGGCGGTGAGTTCAACCGGCTGGCCGTCCAGGCAGACTTCACGGGCGGCAGGGTCGATGCGTAAGCCGTTCTGGCAGTAGGTCAGACCGTCGCTGCCGGCCGGCTTATGTTCCTTGCGGGTCCGGCGGAGAATCGCCTTGACCCTTAGGCACAGTTCCACCGGGCTGAAGGGTTTGGTCAGGTAGTCATCCACTCCCAGGTTAAAGCCCAGAATCTTGTCTACTTCCTGATTGCGGACCGACAGAATGATAATGGGAACCGACGAGGTTTCCCGAATGGTCCGGCAGACCTGAAGACCGTCCACGCGCGGCAATGCCAGATCCAGGATAACCAGGTCGTAGTCCTGGCGTTGAAATTGTTCAATAGCCTGTTGACCGTCAATGGCGGTGGCCACCTCATACCCTTCGCGCGACAGGCAGTGTTCGATAATCCGCAAAATTTTCGGTTCGTCGTCGACAGCTAATATCGTAGGCATTCCTATCGCCCTTTCTCTTAGAAATACGAGCGGTGTTTAACTCATCAGGCTTTTGGCGGGAGTTGCTGTACCGGCAGGGTGAAACGGAACGTACTTCCCTGGCCCGGCGTACTTTCCACCCCAATGGAGCCGCCGTGCAATTCGATCAGCTGCCGGGCAATAGCCAGCCCCAGGCCTGTCCCGCCATATTCTTTGGTTGTGCCGGAATCCGCCTGATAAAACGAATCGAAAATCAGCGCAAGTTCACTGGGGGCCATGCCTTTGCCGGTGTCCTGCACCATTATCAGCAAGCTGTCCCCGGCTGACAGATAACTGACGGCCAGGTGGATCCTGCCGCCGGCCGGCGTAAACTTAATGGCATTGGCTAATAAATTCATCAGGATCTGCTTTACTTTGTTCTTATCGGCCTGGATCACTGGCAGTTCCGCCGGCACCTCCAGGGTAAGGGTCAGACCGGCGCGGGCGGTCAGCGGCTGGAAGATCCGTTCCAGCACGGCGGTAATTTCGGCGATTTCAAACACGGCCGGGTGCAGCTGCAATTTGCCTTTTTCCACCTTGGACAGATCGAGAATATCCCGGATTAAATCCAGCAAGTGATGGGCGCTTTGGTAGATATCATAGACATATTCGGTAACTATGTCATTTTCCGTGCCATATTCCAGAATGATTTCGGCATAGGCCATCATGGCGGTCAGCGGTGTCTGCAGTTCATGGCTCATGGTGGCAATAAACTCTGACTTGACCTCACTGGCTTCGGCCAGTTTTTTATTTATCTTCTGCAATTGCTGCTGATGTTCCTGCAGGGACTGGTAAGCCGCCGCCAGTTCGCCGGTACGCTCCTTGACTTTGCTTTCCAGATTGTCATGCAATTCCTTAAGGTTCTGGGCCATAACCCGGAAACTGTCATACAGCGTTTGCATTTCGCGGTTCTCCATGGTACGCCGGTCTTGTACCGCTAAATCACCCCGGCCGATTTGCCGGGCCAGAGCCGTCATATGCTCCAGCGGCCGCACGAAGCTTTTGCGGATCATAAAATAAATAGCCGCTGTCAGTGTCAGCCACAGGGTAAAGATGGCTAATAGCCGGATGGTAAGCATGTGGCGGTAATTCGCTTCCAGGGGTTCCAGCGGGGCAATGATGCTGATAGCGCCGGCGAAGTCGCCGGGTTTATGTCCTTCCTTGCTAAAGCCGGCAATATCGGGCTGGCCGGCCGGCTCGCCATGACAGGACAGACAGCTGCTGTCATAGTATAGCGGCCGCATATAGCGAAAAACCTTCTTGTCGTTGACACGGTCCACGGCCCATTCTTCTTCAAGACTCCTGTCGCCGGCCAGTTTTCGCAGCATCTCCCGTTCAAACGGATCGGGTGCATTCTGGGGATTGCGCACGGCCAGGTTGGTCTGTTTAAAGGTATAACCCATCGTGCCGTTAAACAGTTCCGATATGCCGCGAATGGCGACAGACGGATTGAGACTTTTGAAATGAATGGAACCATCCTGATCCTTGTTGATGAGATCCTGGTTCTGGGCGATGAAATTGCGGGTAGACATGAGGGAGGTCGCCAGCACGGCCGTGCTTTTGTGCATATCCTCCAAAGCCTGCCGGCGCTGCACATAGCTGTCCCAGCCCAGATATAACAGCATTAACAGCGATATAGTTGTCGTCAGCAGCAACATAATCTGGGTATTAAGACGCATGCGGTTGAACATTTCCCGGCCACCTTTACATTCTTCCCTAAATAAACGACAGCTTTTTCCGGACCTGTCCGAAAAAAGCTGCTTGCCGTACTGCTATTAGCTGAAATTCAATAAAGAGTTCTTTTAGACAGGACATAATTTGCCAATATGCATCATAATGCCCATATCTTAGCAAAGGCCCGCGGAATAGTCAATAACAATTTGCCGGCCGGCGTGATGGCGGCTACAGCTTGCCTGGCCGGTAATCTTTCTGCAAGCTTTCGTTTAGCTTTCCGCAAGTTTTGGTAAGGCAAGGTTACACGATGTGTTGGCAAACTTTTAGTTTGGCTGTGCTGTCTGTTATAGTTAGGGAAATATTCCTGCAAGAAAGTTTGTGTATAATTTAACTAACTCCAATATACATACTATCCCGGGTATGATGGTATAGGCGAGTAATTAGCTAAAGGGAGGAATAACCAGAGCGCTTTTTTACAGCAGGTCGCTTGTTCATTCCTATGTTCATGCACGGCTCAATGACAGCCAAGAGGTGTACGAGCCGCCACTTACCGCATGCTGCTTGCTTTTTCAGGGGCCAGCAGCCTACAAAGCCGGGTCATTATGAGGATTATACTTCTCCAGACTGAAGAAACCGTCAAATATGTTTTTGTCAACTTTGGTACGGCAAATATACCGGTTGCGTGCCGTTAGGAGCCGGCAGGCGACCAGCATATCAGGCTATACGTAGCAGCGTTTGACGACAGCGTCGTAACTGGCAAGGTACTGCCGATCGGAGCCGGCAGTACCTTGCTGTATGCCGCTGGAGGCCAGGCAGCAAGGATTGCAGCACAGTACGAGCAGGTGCACCCGGTGATAAAACAGTCTTTGAATGGTATTTTGGGAAGATAGATCACTACGGGCCGGCCAGAACAGAAAAATGGCTGGCCAATGATGAATATACGGAGGTAAAGGAAATGTCCGACTTTGAAAAATATACAATCGATATTGCCGCTCATCCCATGCTGGAGAGAGCAAAAGAGCTGGGGTTCCTGACTACATTTGACCGGGCCAAAGCACAAGAGCCGCGTTGTAATTTCGGCAACACGGGTATCTGCTGCCGGATATGTATGCAGGGACCCTGCCGCATACTGCCCAAAAAACCGGGAGCCAATAAGGGCATCTGCGGCGCCGCTGATTACACCATCGTCGCCCGGAACACCGTCCGGCTCATTGCCGGCGGGGCTGCCGCCCATTCCGACCATGGCCGGCATATTGCCGAAACCCTGCTGCATGTCGCCGAGGGCAAGCTGAAAGATTACCGGATCACCGATGTTGACAAGCTGATGGCCGTGGCCGAGAAAATCGGCGTGGCTACGGAAGGACGGGACGTTAACGCCATTGCCCGGGATGTGGCGCAAGCCGCCCTGGACGAGTTTGGCCGGGTAGCGGAATACCCGAAACTGACCTGGATTACCAACACCGTCACTGAAGGCCGGCTGAAAAAATTTAATGAAACCACCATTATGCCCAGCGGCATTAATCTCAGCCTGGCCGGTTTGCTGCATCAAACCCATGTCGGTAACGATGCCGACCCCATCAATCTGATTTTTACCGGCCTCAAGGCGGCTTTGTGCGATTATGACGGCATGCACCTGGCCACCGATTTGTCCGATATCCTGTTTGGCACCGGCGTACCGGTGGTAACCGAAGCCAACCTGGGATCAATTAAAGCCGATAAAGTCAACATTGCCCTGCACGGCCACAATCCGCTGCTGAGTCAAATGGTGGTGGCGGCCGCCAAAGAAATGCAGGAGGAAGCCAAAGCCGCCGGCGCAGCCGGCATCAATCTGGTCGGTATCTGCTGCACCGGCAATGAGGTTTTAATGCGGGAAGGCGTGGCTATTGCCACGAACTTTGCCACCCAGGAACTGGCCGTCCTGACCGGAGCCATGGACGCCATGGTTGTCGATGTCCAGTGCATCATGCCGAGTCTGCGCTCGCTGGCCGAATGCTTCCATACCAAGATTGTTACCACCATGCCGATCATGAAAATTCCCGGGTCCTACCACTATGCCTTTGATGAGCATAATGCACTGGAAAGTGCGAAAAATATTATCCGCCTGGCCATTAATGCCTATAAGGAACGGGATGCCTCCCGGGTCAGCATTCCACAAATTAAACATACTGTTGTCGCCGGATTTAGTTTGGAATCTCTCCTTAAGATCTTTAAAAATATCAATCCGGAGCATCCGATCCGGGTTATCACCGATGCCATTCAGAGCGGCGAGATTAAAGGGGTAGCGCTTTTTGCCGGCTGCAACAACCTGAAAGGCAAGCACGACAATAACCATACGGAAATTGCCAAAGGTCTGGCCAAAAACGACGTACTGCTTGTCGCTACCGGCTGCGCCGCCCAGGCGTTTGCCAAAGAAGGGCTGCTAAGCGGCGAAGGCGTAAGCAAATATGCCGGTGAGGGCCTTAAGAAATTCCTCGGCCGCCTCAATGAAAAGTCCGGCCTGACAACCGATCTGCCGCTCATTTTCCATATGGGCTCTTGTGTCGATAACAGCCGGTCCAATGATCTGCAGACCATGATCGCCAACGAAATGGGCGTGGATGTTTCAGAAATTCCCTATGTCGCCTCGGCGCCGGAGGCCATGAGCGAAAAGTCGGTGGCCATCGGTTCTTACCACGTAGCCATGGGAACGCCTACGCATGTCGGTGTGATTCCGCCGCTTACCGGCAGTAACCTGGTTCATGAGGTCGTTACCAAGATTGCAGAAGATGTGTTTGGCGGTTTCTTTATTTTTGAACAGGATCCGCACAAAGCCGTTAACCGGCTGGTCGAAGTGCTGGAGGAACGTACCTGGAAACTGGCTATGCGCGCCAAAGCCGCCCAGGCTTTGGCCGAGCAGCACTAACAGGCATAACTGAGACTTGCTGGCGTTGAGCAGGCCCTGACTGAATCTGAAAGTCGGGGCGTGGCTTGACGCCTTTTTCGCTTCAATTGCAAAAGGATTGCAGACTTTGGTGCCGAATGGGAATACTACACACTGCTTGCAGGTTGTGCACAACAACTATTTCACGAAGATAGGATGGTATTACATGAAGATTGATGTCAGATTCCTCCCGGCCAGGCTGCAGGCGCCGGCGCTTGCGAACACTGTCTGCATTGTGCTGGATATATTCCGGGCCACAACCAGTATTATCACGGCCATGAACAACGGCTGCAACACCATTATCCCTGTCGAGAGCATCGAGGATGCAAAACGGGCGGCGGCGGGGACTACAGCGCCGCTTTTGGCCGGCGAGCGGCAGTCGATAAAAATCGCCGGCTTTGATTTTGGCAACTCGCCCCGGGAGTTTGCCGCCGGCAAAGTACAGGGACGAACCGTAATTATGACTACCACCAACGGCACCATTGCCATTAAGTCGACCGCAGGCGCGTACCGTACACTGATCGGCGCCTTTATCAACGCCCGGGCGGTTTGCCGGCAGGCTAAAGAATATCAGAAGGATATTCTCCTTGTTTGCGCCGGTACAGACCGGTTGTTTTCGCTGGAAGATGCGCTGTGCGCCGGTCTGCTGGTAGATTGTCTGCAGGGCCCGGTTGGTGTAGAACTGACTGATGCGGCGCTGGGAGCCTGGTCGATGTATCAGGGCGTAAAGGCTTCGCTGGTGGAAGTGGCCGGTACCGGCCGCAACGGCCGCAGGCTGTATGATCTGGGGCTGGAAGAGGATGTCCGGTATTGCCTGCAGAGCGACCGGATGGATATCGTCCCCGAATATTGCGACGGCCGGATTATTCTCAGCGCCGGCTAAACCGCCGGACAGGGCAAGCAGGTGGCGCTGTTGCTATGTCTAGTACAGGCCGCCGTCCGGGCGGCCTACTGCGATCGGAGGATAAATCATGCTACAGCAGCATCGGCAACATACTGCCGGTATCAATCCGGCTTCGGTTTCTTTTGCTTCTTATGAACAGATGGCCGAGTATTATTTGCAAGAAGTGGACACTAAGCCCTTTAACGCCTATTACGAGCGGCCGGCGACCCTATCTTTGCTGCCGCCGGTTGCGGGGAAAACGGTGCTGGATGCCGGGTGCGCCGCCGGCTGGTACAGTAACTGGCTGGTTGAGCAGGGCGCTAACGTAGTGGCGATTGACTTTAGCCCCAAGATGATTGCCATGGCCAAAAAACGCCTTGGCGGCAAAGCCGATGTAATCAGGGCAGATCTCAATGAACCGCTTGACTTTCTTGCAGGTGAATCCGTTGACC
>JAEZQV010000469.1 GCA_023441125.1 Bacillota bacterium | reverse complement strand
AAGAGCACGCCGGTGGCGGCTATGGCTGATGAACAAAAGCGCATTTATGGTGTGCAATTCCATCCGGAAGTGGTACATACGCCGGAAGGCATGAAGATGCTCAAAAACTTCCTGTTTACTATCTGCGGCTGCACCGGCGACTGGAATATGGGTTCCTTTGTTGACCAGGCAGTGGCTAAAATTCAGGCCCAGGTAGGGAATAAACGGGTACTGTGCGCTTTAAGCGGCGGGGTGGATTCTTCCGTAGCCGCCGTACTGGTGCACCGCGCGGTGGGGGACCAGCTGACCTGTGTTTTTGTTAATCATGGCTTTTTGCGTAAAGGTGAGGCCGAGCAGGTGGTCAAGACCTTCCGTGACGGCTTTAAAATGAATCTGGTGTATGTGGATGCCGTTGACCGGTTTATGGCCCGCCTGAACGGCATTACTGAGCCGGAACAGAAACGTAAAATTATCGGTGAGGAATTTATCCGGGTATTTGAAGCGGAGTCTGCCAAACTGGGAGACATTGATTACCTTGTACAGGGTACGCTGTATCCTGATGTTATTGAAAGCGGTACGGCCACCGCGGCGGTTATCAAGAGCCATCATAATGTCGGCGGATTGCCCGAAGACATGAAATTTCAACTCGTAGAGCCGCTGCGCGACCTGTTTAAAGACGAAGTCCGCGCTTTGGGCCGTGAAATTGGTTTGACTGATGATATTGTTTACCGCCAGCCGTTCCCCGGTCCGGGTCTGGCCATACGGATTATTGGCGAGATAACCGAAGAACGCTTGGCAATATTGCGGGAAGCCGACTCCATTGTCTATCAGGAAATCAAAAATGCCGGTCTTTACCGCAAAATATGGCAATCCTTTGCCGTTCTGCCGGCCATGAAAAGTGTTGGCGTCATGGGTGATGAACGCACCTATGCGTATACTGTCGGCCTGCGGATTGTGGAAAGTGAAGACGGTATGACGGCTGACTGGGTGCGTTTACCGTATGAAGTACTTGATGCTATTTCACGCAGAATTGTTAATGAAGTCAAAGGCGTAAACCGGATTGTGTACGATATCACCTCCAAACCGCCTTCGACAATCGAATGGGAATAAGCTGCTTTGTAAAAACTATGGACGGTTTATTGCCGTTTCATAGTTTTTTTTTATTTACAGAAGGAGAAAAAACAATAATGTTGAATAAGCTATAAATAGGCTATACTAATTAATTTAATTATGCAATTTAGTATAGCTTATTAACGAACGGCAGAAGGGTTTACCAACTAGATATTTTGCCGGATCATTATGAATAAGAACGTATCCCATCTTACGGTGTTTGTGGAAGGAGGTAATGGCTATCAAGCCGGCCAGTTCTGTACCAACCGTGTTTGTCTTATCTGATTCGATCGGCGAAACAGGCGAGATTGTGGTCAGAGCGGCTGCAAGTCAGTTTGAGGGCGTGCAGCTGGACATTATACGAAAACCCAACCTCAACTCAATTATGGAAGTGGACCAGGCTTTACAGGCAGCGGCACAGTCAGGTGCGGTAGTGGTGTATACACTGGTACGGGCCGACTTGCAGGAGTATTTACAAGTCAGGGCTGAGAAACTGGGCGTGCCATGTGTTGACATTATGAACCCGCTTATTAGCGCCTTGGCAAGCCTTACCGGTTTAGCGCCGCGGCGTGAGCCCGGCCTCATCCGCAAAGTGGACCAAGCCTATTTTGCCAGGGTGGAAGCCATTGAATTTGCTGTTAAATATGACGATGGCAAAGAGCCGTTTGGTTTGGAAAAAGCCGATCTTGTCATTATCGGCGTATCGCGTACTTCGAAAACACCGCTATGTATGTATCTAGCCCATAAGGGCATCAAAGCGGCCAATGTCCCGCTCGTAATCGCCGCACCACCGCCGGATGAGTTATTTTTATTGCCGGCCGGCAAAGTGATTGGGTTAACCATTAGGCCGGCCAACTTGCAGGAAATCCGTAAACAACGCTTGCGGCATATGGGTGTTTCCACAGATACGGATTATGTAAGTTTGGAGAATATCGCTGCAGAATATGAATATGCGCGGTCTGTTATGCGGAAGATTGGCTGTACTGTTATTGATGTGACCAATAAATCAGTGGAAGAGACAGCTGCCAGTGTACTGGATATTTATCGGAAAGGGGTAATGAAACGTGGCTAAATATGTTTATCTGTTTAAAGAGGGACGGGCTGATATGAAGGCTTTGCTGGGAGGAAAAGGCGCCAACCTGGCCGAGATGACCAATATTGGTTTGCCTGTACCGCCGGGGATGACAATTACTACCGAAGCCTGCACCGAATACTACCGTTTGGACCGGAAGCTGCCGGACGGCCTGCTGGAGGAAGTGCAACGCAACCTGGCAGTTGTCGAAGATCAGGCCGGTAAAAAATTCGGTGATCTTGCCAATCCGCTGTTGGTGTCGGTGCGGTCCGGCGCTATGTTTTCCATGCCCGGCATGATGGATACCATTTTGAATCTGGGACTTAATGAAGAGACCGTTCAATCCGTAGCCAAGAATACCAATAATCTTAGGTTTGCCTATGACGCCTACCGGCGTTTTATCCAGATGTTCAGTGATGTTGTTCTTGAGATTCCCAAATATGAGTTTGAAGATATTCTGCATAACCAGAAGGATGTGCAGGGCATAAAGTATGATCAGGAACTCAGTCCGGAATCGCTGCGCAAAATTATTGATGAATATAAAAAGCTGGTGCTTAGCCGTACTGGACGGGTTTTCCCGGAAAATCCGCTGGAACAGTTAGCGATGGCTATCGAGGCCGTATTCCACTCCTGGAATAATGACAGAGCGATTATCTACCGTAATTTAAACAAAATTGACCATGATCTCGGCACTGCCGTAAATATTCAGTCTATGGTCTTTGGCAATATGGGCAATGATTCCGGTACAGGGGTAGCCTTTACCCGTAATCCGTCAACGGGGGAAAATTTGCTGTATGGCGAATTTTTGACCAATGCCCAGGGTGAAGACGTGGTTGCCGGCATTCGTACTCCCCGGCCGATTGCCCAACTGCAGCAGGAAATGCCGGAGCTTTTCCAGGAGTTTGTCCGGATTGCCCGTCTGCTGGAAGGTCATTATAAAAACATGCAGGACATTGAATTTACCATTGAGCGGGGCCGGTTATACATCCTGCAGACCCGTAACGGCAAACGCACCGCTCAGGCCAGCGTACGCATTGCCTACGAATTGGCGCAGGAAGGGTTAATCACCAAACAGGAAGCGCTGCTGCTGGTAGATCCCGGCCAGCTTGACCAGTTGCTCCACCGGCAGATTGACACCAGCGTTGAGGTTACCGTTTTGGCTAAAGGGTTGCCGGCATCCCCGGGGGCCGCTTCCGGGGAGGTTGTTTTCGACGCCGACGATGCCGAACGGCTAGGAAAAGCCGGTAAAAAGGTTTTGCTGGTGCGCACCGAAACAACGCCGGATGATATTCATGGCATTGTTGCTGCCCAGGGGATTTTAACAAGCCGGGGCGGGATGACGAGCCATGCCGCCGTTGTTGCCCGGGGGATGGGCAAACCTTGTGTTTGTGGCTGCGAAGCGATTCGCATCGATTATGTTAAAGAGGAATTTAGTGTAGGTACCACTGTAATTAAAAAAGGCGAACTTGTTTCGATTGACGGCGCTACCGGCCGGGTAATTCTGGGGCAGGTGCCAATGAAAGACCCTGAAATATCATCGGAATATACCGCTTTGCTGCAATGGGCTGACGAAATAAAATGCCTGGCCGTGCGCGCTAACGCCGATACCCCGGAAGACGCGAAAAGAGCGCGGGAGTTTGGTGCTACCGGCATTGGCCTTGTCAGAACCGAGCATATGTTTATGGGGCAGGACCGCTTGCCTGTTGTTCAAAAAATGATTCTGGCCGAGACTTTAGAAGCAAGGCAAGAGGCACTGGCGCATCTTCTGCCAATGCAGGAAGGCGACTTCTATGGCATTTTACTGGCCATGGAAGGTTTCCCGGTTACCATTCGCCTGCTAGACCCACCGCTGCATGAGTTTTTGCCCAGCGAAGAAGAGCTTCTGGTTGAGACTACGGAACTGCGGATAACTGGAAAAGACGCTGTTCTCCTGGACGAAAAACTGCAGTTGCTCAAAAAGGTCCGCAGTCTGCACGAATTCAATCCTATGCTGGGGCATCGCGGCTGCCGCCTGGGGATTACCTTCCCGGAAGTATATGAAATGCAAATGCAGGCCATATTTAACGCTACGGCCCGCTTAACCAGGGAAGGTCATAAAGTTCTGCCGGAAGTTGAAATTCCGTTAACCATTGACGTAAGTGAAATGAAATTCTTTAAGCAAAAAATTGATGCCATCGCAGCTGCGACTATGAAAGAATTTGCCGTTACGTTCCATTACTCGGTCGGCAGCATGCTGGAAATGCCGAGAGCCTGCGTTCTAGCCGGGGAGTTGGCGGAAGTTTGTGATTTCTTTAGTTTCGGTACGAATGATCTGACACAAACCACTTTTGGCTTTAGCCGGGATGATGCCGAAGGCAAATTCCTGCCCCACTATCTTGAAGGCAAGATATTAAAAGAAAATCCTTTTATTGTTCTTGATCGCAAAGGCGTCGGCGCTCTCATGGAAATGGCAGTGCAACGTGGAAGACAGACCAAGCCTGCTATCGAAATCGGTATTTGTGGCGAACATGGCGGTGAACCTGCCTCAGTAGCATTCTGTCACCAGCTTGGTTTGAATTATGTAAGTTGCTCACCTTATCGTGTACCCATTGCCCGGTTAGCGGCAGCTCAGGCGGCCATTAGCGATGGGGAAATTATCGGCACCCGTTAAGTTTACCATAATTATATAAAATGGGAAAATGTAGTATACCTTTGTATTTGCCTACAAAGGTATACTACTCCCAAAAATTACAAAGAATAAGAATGTTGACATACCGTTTGTCTTTATGATATTATATGAAAGTCGCCGGTTGGAGCGACAAAATATTCCAAAGTAACTGCCTGTTACTGGCAGCGGTTTTTAAAATAAATATGTTGACATGTCGAATAAAACATGATAACATAAATAACTGTCGCCGCTAATGCGTGATTAACAAAAAATGGTCAGGGCAGAGCGTGCCGTATATGGCATCTCCGTGACACCAGCGTATCAGGCGAATCGTTCCCTGAAAACTGAACAATGTAAGAAATGCATCATAAAAGCCAGATGTGCGGTGCTCGTTAGAGCACATTAAATAATTTCTTTTAAATTTTATGAGCCAA
>JAEZQV010000464.1 GCA_023441125.1 Bacillota bacterium | reverse complement strand
TCATTTTGCTGCATGACGGCCAATATCCGCTGCCAACGCCCAAGGCGCTCGGAACTTTGATTGATCAGTTACGGGCCCGCGGCTACGAATTTGTCACGGTCAGCGAACTGTTGCACTACAAAGAGCTGAGCCCGTACGTAAAGTCCACCTTTCTGCCGTTCTGGCCAGACTGATTCCTGCCAAGCGCCATGTCAGCTGTTTTTAGATGCGTATAAAAAGAGAGCAACTCCATTGCAGAGTTACTCTTTTTTTACTTGCGCGTACATTCAGCCATTTATTATCAAATCGGATTCATGCCCAAACCAAGCACTTCATGTTCAAACCCTTTCATTGGCGCTCCCATGTAGCCGTACATGGTTATCGCAATCCATTCCCCGTCGGTACTGCAATTGGCCGTGCGGGGACCGCGGGCGATACAATACAGGAGGCCCGCACTGCGCAGTACATTGCCCAGACCGACGTGGCCCCGGCAAATTCCCTGATACGCTTCCAGAATACTGTGGTATAGCGCGTGCTCTTCCCGGTAGTTAGCACTGATAAAGCCTTCCCGCTTCGCAGCTGTTTCCACCGCGGCAAAAATTTTCGCCGAATCCATCGAACCCACTTTCCCTTTATATAGCTTATAGCCGGCCTTAAGGCCCTGTTCCCGCAGAACACCCGCTTCGGCTTCGTCATCCTGCAGGACAAGCAATACGGCCATTTTCCCCAGACTCATCATTAACCATACCTCTGGCTTTCTCCTTGTTGTCTTCCCTAACCGCCCCGTCGTCCATGCATAAACTTCTAGCCCGGCGAGTTCTATCTGCATCATAAGTCAGGCGTCGGTAAAAGTCAAGCAAAAGCCCTGAGATGCGGACTGGGCCGGTTTAACTGCTTCGCTTACAGTCACCGGCGGTTAAGCCGACTTAAATTTATCGGCCGCATCCCACAATCTGCAGGCTACCTTATACAGCGAACCGGCATTGGCCGCTATTTCTTTCACAACCGTATTGACTTCTTCTGCACCGGCAGCGGTTGTTTCGGTGGACGCCACCGCTTGCTGGGCCACAGCCGCTACCTGTTGCACTGCATTTTTCAACGAATCGGCCGCCTGTGTTTGCCGGCTGGCTAACTGAGTAACGCCGTCCACATTATCCATGGTAGCCGTTATGTGTCCGCTGATACCATGAAAGCTGGCATTAGCCGCCTGCATGGTAGTAACACCATTGGCAACCGTAGCCGTTGTCTTATCAGCTTCCTTTACTACTTTGTCGATGTCGCTGAGCATGTTGTGAACAATGGTGCCAATCTGGGCGGAGGCTTGTCCCGATTGCTCCGCGAGTCTTCGTACTTCCTCGGCCACAACGGTAAAGCTGCGGCCGTGTTCGCCGGCTCTGACGGCTTCAATGGCGGCATTTAGGGCCAGCAGGTTGGTCTGGCCGGCGATGGCATTAATCATGGTCACTATTTCCCTGACTTGCTGGGATTTTGTGCTAAGATTACCGGCCAGTTCAGCGTTGGTCCGGGTAGTATCGGCAATGCTTTGCATTACTTTTGTTGCCCGGGCTATAGCTGTCTGGCCGCTTGCTGCTGCCGCCTGAATAGCTTGTGCCTTCTGGTATAATGCCTGCATTTCCCGGGCCACCGAATTGGCCAACTCGCTAAGTTCCGCTGTCCGGCCGGCGGCCGCCTGTACCATCTGACCGGTTGCTTCCGCACCAGTGGCTATTTCCGCGGTGGTCTGGGCAACCTGGTCAACAGTCAGCTCTGCCTTGTCCGTTGTAGCGGCTAATTGTTCACTGGCGGTAAAAATTGTCTGTGAATTATGCTTAACGGTGCCGACAAGACTGCGCAAACTTTGCACAGCCCTGTTGATTGCCTTGCCTAGCTGACCGATTTCATCTTGGCTTTCATTCGCAACTTCTAAAGTGAGATCACCCTGGCCTAAACGTTCTAAAGCCCGGGTCACTTCGGCCAGCGGACAAAATAGCTGCCCGATGGCAAACCACACGCCGGCGCCACTGGCAAGCAAGGCAGCAAAGAGTACAAATATGCTGACCTTGCTGCCGGCCAATAGATCACTAAGCGTCCCGCCGTTAGCGACTGGTTGGGTCCGGTCCGCCTGGGATACGGCATGCAGCTGCAATCCGCCTGCCAATAAGGTATTGACAAACACCACCATCATCAATAGCAGCACTATTCTATGCTTAATAGTAAAAACAGTCAAAGCGATCCCCCCCGTATGCGAGTGTTCTCAAACAGCTGCTGTTTACTTTTTCGGCAGGTTAACTCGTTCCGGGCTAAAAATTCTCCGGGAATGGGGAGAGCCGTACCCTTTTGTAAATGGTACGACTCTTAAGCGACTCTCTGCCTGATTGAAACAGCATCCGCTCCATTGAACGGCAATGCCGCCAATAAAACTTACCGAAACTACAATATGCCAACCACTTTGGCAACAGCGACAGCTACACAGCCGCCTGCCATAGGACCTACGACCGGAATCCAGGCATAGCTCCAGTCTGAGCTGCCTTTACCGGTGATCGGCAAAATGGCATGGGCAATCCGGGGACCAAGATCGCGGGCAGGATTAAGCGCATAGCCGGTGGGACCGCCCAGGCTCAAACCCAGTGCCCAGACCAGCAAGCCCACTAAGTAGGGTCCAAAGCCCGGCGGCAAATTACCAACCGATTTGGAAAAAATAGCGAAAATACACAATACCAGCATGGCAGTACCAATGATTTCGCACAGTAAATTACTAAAAGTGTTGCGTATTGCCGGTCCTGTACTAAATACGGCCAGTTTGGCTCCCTGGTCTTCCGTAGCAGCCCAATGCGGCAGAAAAGCCAACCAGACTATGGCTGCACCGGCAACGCCTCCTGCCAGTTCCGCAATCATCGTCATAGCCGCGTGTTCAGGCTGATAGACCCCTAAGAACATTTTCGCCAGAGTTACGGCCGGGTTAATATCGGCTTGCGGCGCACCGGTGGCGATGGCGCTGAATACACCGAGCATGACGGCCATGGCCCAGCCGGTGGTAATTACCATCCAGCCGGCGCCTTCTGCTTTCGATTTAGCCAATACACAATTGGCAACAACCCCGCAGCCAAAAATACAGAGTACCATTGTCCCCAAAAACTCACCTAGCAAATTGGTCACAGTCAACACCCTCCTTGAACTAGATCAAACGAGCAATATCCTCCTTTGTCAGCCGACCATCATGCAAAGCAGTTGCTATCAAAGCACCAGCAACGCCGACCTGTTTTAGCCACACTAGGTCGGAAATTCCTGATACACCGCCCCCAATGAGCAATGCCGGTTTGGTCTGCCGGTCATTGCCTGTTCCTGACGCGAGCGCGTCCAGGCAAGCTAAGATCAGCTGACGGTTAAGACCGGCGCCGGTTCCCACTCTGTCAAGTTCCAGCAGGATAAATTGTTCAACTCCTGCCGCCCGCAGCCGGCTTATGGCCGCCGGCGGTTCAAGTCCCGCCAGTTCAGGGTCCGGACTAAGAATACGGGCAGCCCGCATATCCAGACTAAGCGTCACCAGCCGTGAACCATAATTATTTATCATGGTTCGCAATGCGGCAACAGTTGTCAGCGTCTCTGTCCCAACTACAATTTGCCCGGCACCTGCGGCCAAAACAACAGCGGCATCAGCCGGAACGGCAATCCCGGCATCAACTATGAAGGAAAGTGGTGAAGCCGTGGCAATTTGCTGCAGAAGGGCAAGGTTGGTATGAACCCGTGCTGTCGCAATAGCGTCCAGATCAGCAACATAAATTTCCGTAAGTCCCAGTTTAAGCTGAAAAGCCGCAACGATTGGCGGCAGTTCGGCTGATTGGGCCAAAACACTGTTTACCGGCCGGTATTTTTCCCGTTCCCCGCGTCTGGCGTGTACGACCAGGCCGCCTTTTAAATCGACAACCGGTATAATGCGAAACGGTCTGATGTTCATTTGCATACCCTCTTATAAATTTTTACGTGCGGTTACCTGCGGCTGGTAGTGCAAACAGGGAAATATTGTATTATAATGGATGGCGATAAGCTTATGCCCTAGCTTTAAATTTTTAACCATCTGGCTAATAACTGGGCTACTGCATAAGCAGTCAGAGCGTATTTTTCGCGGTCAATACCAAAAGAAATTACATTCCACCAGGGTATTGCCTCCCATTTAAGCCGGCCGGCGACCTGTTCCAGCAGAAATGTTCCCTGGCCGGCCATAACCAGCCTGGCCGGCCACGGCTGCTGGGTGCGGGACAATATCTGCCAAATTGCCGCGACAATTTGCTGAATATGTTTTTCCTGAATATACTCAGCCATGGCATAGATGCAATCCCAGCCCAACTGCTGCGGCTCGGCCCCGACTATGCGCGCCAGCCGTCTGGCACAGTCCTCCAGGCCTTTTGTCCCGTTGTCAGGTACGGCAACTGTATAATCGTCTTCGGCAATACAGCCCAGCAGGCGGTAGACATCGGCCATGATGGCGAAATATTCACTCATCAACCGGCAGGGCGCACCGTCGACAAATACATAATCCACCACCGCATTGACCGGCGTGCGGAGCACCCCGCTATATACTAGTTCCGCAGTCGCCAAACGCTCGGTATCGCTGCGGCCCTTGACCGCTACCTGTCCTTTCGCTATCAGCGAAATATCGGTGGTGGTACTGCCCATATCCACCAAAAATACGGCGGCCTCTCCCAGCAGGGGACTCTTGGCCAAAGCGGTGGCGCTGGCCAGCCAGTTAGCCGCCGCCCCTTCGGCCATGCGCTTTAATTCATGACTGCCGATAAATTCTCCCCTGATGGTCCACAGGTACACCGGCACATCAAAAAATACCTGCTGGGTCATGGCGGTTATGAAGCCCATCCCTTGCTCTTTGGAAGTAAACACATCGCATAATTCGGCCGTAATTGTCAGGGCGACGCCTTGCAGCTCTTTGTTCTCCGCCAGCAGAAATTCCTGCCGGAAACCTTCCAGTACCTCCCGTAATCCTCCCGGGTCCCGCCACATCTCGTGATAGACAGACCGACCCGCCCCCTCCATAATGATTCCATTACTCACCGTCAAACAGCATACCTTGGTATTGGCCCCGCCAACATCCAACCCGACGATTACCGCCACAAAATCACGCTCCCTTAGTCCCGAATATACGTATACGATCCCAGAACAGCAGGCAATACCGGCAAACTTTGCTGTAAACACAGCTGGTACAGGCTGTGCGCCAGATTTCCCGCCAGTACTTCCCGCAAAGCGATGTAGGCCGCCGTTATCCGGGGATTGATCTCAATGATGACCGGGCCTGCCGCTCCTAATACCAGATCAACGCCGACAAAACCGGCCAACCCGCTAACGGTTTCACAAGCGCGCTTGGCTACCGCTTTGGCCGCTTCGGCTTGCGGGTGTGAATACGGCGTTGTTATGCCGGCAAAATGAAATTGCCCGTTTACCCGAAGCAGCTGTTGATTGACACTAACCGGCAGGGCCTGGCCGCCGGTTACCAGACAGCTTACACTTACCGCCTCGCCGGCAATATATTCCTGCACCAGCATTGGCGGCCGGGCAGTCCTCCAGGCACCAGCCGCAGTCAGCTGTTCGGCCCGCTCTAGCAAAAACACGCCTTGACAGCCTGCTCCTGCCGCCGGTTTGACCACCAGCGGCAGGGCCAGACGCCTGAATACCGGTGCTGCCCACGGCCGCGCCGTGCGGGTAATTAGCCCGGTTCGGGGCACAGAAAGGCCTTGTGCTGCCAGCAGTTTGAGCAGTTTATACTTGTTACCGGCCAATTCGGTGGCGGACGAACTTGACCCGAGAACGACTTTGCCGCTCTCCTCCGCCAGCCTGGTTAGCCTTGTCAGTATGCCGTCTGTTTCCGGCGCAATAATTAACGCCCCGTCACACAGGGTTAGCGCCTCGGCAAAATATTCCGGCCATGCACCGCCACTGTTTCGGGTCCAGCGGATGGCTACATTTTCCTGGCTGCAGGCGGCGGCAACCCTTGACCGCAGCCTGTCGGCAACAATTGTGACGATGTTCAGGCCCGGTATGGCGGCAAAATCGCTGACAACAGCGTTGAACATCGCCAGGCCAAGTAAGGCCAGCTCACCACCGTCCCCGCTTGCTCCTGATGAAAATAGCTCATAAATCAGCAAGCGCACTATCACTGCCCCCCTCTGTGGCTTCAACCTGCGCAGATACTGCTTACTAAACAGGCGGAAGGTAGGTTTATTGTATGAACGACTTGATTGTCATCAAGCTGGGCGGAAGCCTCATCCAGCAGGCAGCCGGCCAGGGGTTGCACCGCCTTGGCAGCATAATCCGGCAGCATTCCCGGCGGCAGCCGCTGGCAATTCTCCCCGGTGGCGGCCCTTTTGCCGATACGGTGCGCCACTACGGTCAGGAATTGAAGCTTACGGAAGAAACCTGCCATCCCATGGCGCTATTGGGCATGGATCAGTTCGGTCATGTCCTCCGGCAATTCATCCCGGGTAGCCGGCTGGTTGAAGTAGCCGGACCGGAAACCAGGCACAGCATTGTGACTGCCGAGCCTGCCATTCTGCTTTGTTCCCGCTATATAAACCGGGTGCCGGAATGGCAAATTCCCCGCTCCTGGGAGGCAACGTCAGACACTATCGCCGCCTATCTGGCCCAGCTGCTGCAGGCGGCTATGCTGATCATGATCAAGAGTGTGGATGTTGATCCAAAAATCCAGACACCGGATGTGGACCCTTGCTTCCAACAAAGCCTCGCACCTGACCTGCCGGTTTGGTTTCTCAATGGCCGCCATCCGGACCGGCTGGCTGAACTTATGACAACAGGCCGGACACAGGGAGTATATCTGCCGGCCCGCCAGTTGCCGCAACGTTAAACAGGGCTTTGAGCCGCCGCACCTGGTCGGCAGTTACCCGCCCGCGTAAACGGTCTCCTCCGCACACAGCTGAACGTACCCCGATAATATCCGGGGCCAGTGTGCGCAAAAGGGCAATGTCGCTAAACCGCAGGGAGCCGGCCAGACCGCAGAACAGCCCCCGCCCATGACAACTGTCGATAAAAACCAGTAATTCTGCGGGTGATAAGATGTTTACCAGCGAAACCCCGTTTTTTGCCTGCGTGTCCACCAGGCAACCGGCCCCGCCGCCGGCCTGGACAACAGCGCTGAAATCCGCCAGGCTCCACCGGGCCGCCGGCAAGGTATCGGCATAAGCCACCGCCACCAGCGGTATCGGCTTGTTCCCGCCGGCTGCAATTCCCTGCTGGATTTCCCGGAGAGTGTCAATAATCATAGCCCCGGCCGTATCCGCCGTAAAAGCAACCTTAAGAAAATCCGGTTTGAACTGAGCGGCACCGGCGGCCGCCAGAGCGGCTGCGCAGGGCTTGCCGGGAAATTCACCCAAAGCTACGCTGACCGGCGGCCGCTGGGCCAGGACTTTACCGATAGCGGCGATCACCCCTGGCCGGGGCGCACCCAGGGGTCCCTCGGCCGGATTTTTGATATCAATAATATCGGCGCCGCCACAGGCAGCCGCCGCGGCTTCTTCCTGGTCCACAACACTGACTAACAATGCGGTTTCCAACTGGCCGGCCAGGTTTTTGCCTGTCAGCAACACAGACATAGTCTCATCCCCTGTTCTATATTTTTGCGGCAAGTATTTCCGCCCGCCGCAGCTCCTGCCAAAACGCAGGACCCTGTTCTAAAATCAGCCCAAACAGCACATTGGCGGCAATATCGGCGGTTGCGCCCGGGTTTAACCGGTTGCCGGCCTGCCTGAGCCACGCATCCAGCTCATGGATTTTTTTTTGTCCTTTTTCCGTACACCAGCCGCCACTCGCCCATACCTCCCGGGCCCGCTCCATAACCGCAAGGCCGGCAGCCTGACCGGCCTTGCGGACAATCAGGGTGTCCGGCTGCCGGCTCAAAAGCCAGAGATGCAATTGGGCTACGGCCCGCGGTAACGGGAGACCCTGGTTTAATGCCTGCGCGAGGCTGTCAGCCCCGCTTTCCAGGACGGTATGAAAGCCATTAGTATACTCGTTGGCGATCAAATCACGGTCGGCGGCCAGTCTCATAGCTGCCCGCAGCGGTATTGGCGGCGCGGCGTCTTCATAAACATCGTGTTTGCCGGCATGCCCCAGTCCTCCCGGTGCAGCCAGCCGGATGGCCCGATAGACCAATCGGGTGTCGCTGGCAGTAAGGGCGGTCAGCACTCTGTCAAGCTCAGCCACCAGGGCCGTATGCCTTGCTGCCGTATTCCCGGCGGCAGGTGCCGCAATCCGGCAGTCGCCGCTATCCGCCACTGCCAGCTGGCTCCAGGCTTTGGCCAGCGGCACCATTAGCAGCACAATCCCCAGATTGGTATTGGTGGCGGTAATCTGGCGGGTTAGGGTAACCGCCTCCAGAATGCTTGCCCCGACTGCTTGCCGGTGAACCCACCCCAACGGCTTTTTTATGGCCATAGCACTTAATAAAAAATCTTCCAGCAAACAGTCGGCAAAATCATAATGACGGTTAACATTGCCAACCTTGGGCGCCGCAGCCTCCAAAAGACAGGCGGCGGCGCCTGCCCGGGCAATATCCCAGCGGAAATCCTCTGCCTTAATCATAGCCGGCCATCCTCAGATTACCGCATAGCTGACAGGTGACGACCTGCCTGCCGCCAGTTCTGCGGCTTTAATTACGTACTGCGCCACCAGCCCGGCGATATCCACCCTGGCGACGGACTGCAAACCCGCCCAGCCGGGTATGCCGTTGGCCTCGATTACATAGGGCCGCTCCTGGCTGATAAGAATGTCCACACCCACATAGTCGGCAGCCAGGATAGCCGCCGTTTTCACCGCCAGTTCCGCTAAAACGGGATCAGGGTCCACATACTCGGCCGAGGCGCCGCAGGCGATGTTGGTCTTCCAGCCGGTCCCACGGCGGCGCATCGCCGCCACTACCCGGCCGTCGAGGACAAACAGCCGGAAATCCTCGTTACCATGCGGTAAAAACTGTTGCAGATAATAAACATAACGCCCCAGTTCCAGGGCCCGGAAAACGCGGTAAGCCACCTCCATATCCTCCACTAAAGTAATGCCTGTTCCCAGTGAACCGAATAATGGCTTGACCACCACGGCCCCCATTTCCCGGGCCGCGGCCATCGCCTGCTCAAACCGTTCGGTGACCACGGTTGGCGGGACAGGCACGCCGGCATCAGCCAGCAGAGCCAGAGTATAGAATTTATCCACCATTTTTTCCAGCGTTCCCGGGCGGTTAATCACCCGCACGCCCGCATTTTCCAGCCGGTGAAGCGCATCCATCCGGTAGATTACCTGTTCCAGCGAGCCGCCGGGCAGCGAGCGTACCAGCAGTGCTGCCATATCGTCAACGGCAAGCTGCCCGGCGGAAGTTTCTGCCGTTGTATACCCCGGAACACGCGAGGTAAGAAAAGTGGGCGGCAACAGCACGGGCTGTACGCCCTGCTGCTGCAAGGCACTGACCAGCGACTGAATATGGGGTCCCTTGGCAGTCCCCAGAATACCGATGCGTGTGTTCATTTCAGCCTCACTTTGCTGCCACTTGCGCAGAACAGCCAAACGATTTTTTTAAAATATCGGCGCAAATTTCCCCGGCCTGGAACACGCGTCCGCTTCGCAAATTACTGATCGAAACCTTGGCCGGACTAAACAGCAGGGGATCAATGTCATAAAAATTCCCATACCGCTGATAAATCTTTTCAAAAGGCAGCCCGTAGTCAGCCGAGGCCATGGCTGGCACCCGCTGGATCAGGGCGGTCAGGTCTTCATCGTCGCCCTGGAAATTATAATGAACCGTGGCGCCGTATAAAACGGCATCGTTCGTGCGGCCAATGGCGCTTAACGGATCAGCCGCCACCGGGGAAACAGGGCAGATTCCCCAGCCGCTTTGCACGGCGGCCAGGTCACAGCCAAGCTCCATCAGTTTGTGCAAGCCGGCCTCTACCGACCGCGCGGCAATCTGCAGGGAACCGGCGGCCGATGCCGTAGCGGCAACCAGCAGATAAATATCGGCCGGGTTTCGCTTACACTTTTGGACAATATAGTGTACCGCATCGGCCGGCGGCAGCTCGCCGCTTTCCAGGCAAAAAACGGCTGCCTGGGCCCTGTCCTGATAGCCGAAATGACTGAACAGTTCTTCCGCGCCTACTACCGCCCGGCCCGGCCCCGACCCCATAGCAAAATATTTTCCGGTTTTAATCTGCCAGCCGGCGTATTGAGCAGCCAGACAGGCCCGCACCGGATGATCGGTAACAACCTCAACCGCCGGCCACTGAAAACCGGCAAAATCATGCCAGTGCATTTGCACCTGCGCCAGGCCGCCCAGGCAAACGGCTGCCAGAAGTAACCCGGCTTCCCAGCCGCCGGCGGCGTGAACACCGCAATCAATAATGGTAACTCCATCCTGAAGATGTACCTCGACCCCGTACCGTTCCGGCTGATCGACAAGCTGCCGCACCAGCGGCAAGGCCAGAGTATTAGGGCTGAGTGCGGCCGTATGCTTTAATTGTGGGACAGGCATACCAGTACTTCCCCCCTTCCGCCTTCATTTGCATCACCGGTGTAACGCTGAAACATAGACTCATGGCTGTCGGCCGGCCAGCCGAAGCCGTTTTGCTGCAGGCTTTTGCGCAGTATCGGCCAGAATAGCGGCTGATAGGTGGCATTATAATAAAAAGTCGGCAAAAGCTGCGGCTGCCGAAAGAATACAAGGGTCCCGCGCCGCATCATGGCTCCGGCCCGGCTGCCGGCCGTGCCGCCAATAACAATGGTGCCGGCCTTCATCGCAAAACCGGGCATATCGCCGCAGTCGCCGCTTACGGCAATTAGCCCTCGGCGCAGGCGGGCTCCCAGCATCTGGCCGGCCGCGCCCTTGATCAGAATGGAACCGCCGTTCATGCCGTATTGGTAGCCCCGGTACGCCGCCCCGGTAAAATGGCCGGCTGAGCCGTTAACAATAATTTGGCCGCCCTGCATGTGCGCCCCCAGATAGTCGCCGGCATTGCCGCAGATGGTTAATATCCCGCCCTGCATGGCGGCACCGGCATGAAAACCTACCGGGCCTTCCAGGCGCATATGGCCTGCGGCCATTTTTTCCCCCAGCCGTTTAAACCGGGACAGATCCCCCTTGACCACCAGCTGCGGGCTACTGCTGCTCTCATTGTCTGCCGCCGCGTCGTCAGCCCTAATCTCTACATTAAAGTAATTGCCCACCTGTTCCTGGCGATTGCCGACCCAGAGGGGCAGCGCCTGAATTTCCGCTGCCCTTTTACCGGTCACCGCTTCCGGGTTGATGGTTTCGGCCTCCACCGGTAAATCAGGCACTTTCCAGAGTGATAGCACCACCGTGGTTTTCATCGCGCACTCCCCGTCTGCTCAATATTCTGTTCCTGGTCACACCGGATGACCTCCCTGAGATGAAAATGATGTTTTCCCAAACGCCCACCGTAATTGCCGGCGGTGATTTGCTCAATGCCCGGCCGGCAGGCAGCCTGGATGCCGACCCGCATAGCCTCACTGACGGCGGCGAAAGTCAGCCCGTCAATGACAATTTCCAGCACCGCGTTCACGGTAGCCGCAAGACAGCTGCCCGGAATACGCCGCCTGATGGTCGGACAATATGCCGTATTGGTGGAAGCCGGCAGAAATTTGTACCGTGATCCCACTTGGCTGCCACTGCGGACAATCCCCCCCGGAAACGGCAGAATGACACCTTTAACCTGCCCGATGGCCGCTACGGCCGCTTCTGCCGCCGCCAGCACGGCAGAAGCGCTGTGACCCAGAATGAGAAAATTCCCGCCGCCAATGCCTTTGGCTATGGTGAATTTTTCCTGAATGATAAATTCAC
>JAEZQV010000400.1 GCA_023441125.1 Bacillota bacterium | reverse complement strand
ATTTGGCCGGCAACCTAATTGCTTCTACCGGCAATCGTCTTAATATTGCCGACCGCAGTTACTTCAAAAGAGCCCTGCAGGGGGAAGAGGTCATCACCGATCCGTTTGTTACCCGGGAAACCGGCCGGCTGGTAGTTACCATCGTTGTTCCGGTCACCGTCAATGCCAAAGTTACCGGAGTACTTATGGGCACCGTCTATATCGAAAGTTTGTCGGACAAAGTTCAGGATGTCAAAATCGGTCAGACCGGCTATGCTTTTGCCGCACAGCAGGATGGCCTGCTGATCGTTCATCCCAATAATGACATTGCCATGAAAGCCAATCCGTTAAAAGACAACAATACCGATTCCGGGCAAAAGCAAATTGCCGAACGCATGGCCCGGGGAGAACAGGGAGTAGCCGTTATTCCTGTCCAGGGAGTTAAAAAATACTATTCATTTGCCCCGATACCGGGTACGACTTGGTCAATGGGGATTTGTGTGCCGGTGGAAGAGATGACAGGGTCCATTTCAGCGCTTACCACGATAACGTCGCTAACCATTGTCGTGATTTTAGCCATTACTGCGCTGATTATTATGTGGTATGCCCGGCGTATTGCCCGGCCGATTAAGGATTTGGAGACGGCGGCCAAACGCATAGCCGGCGGCGATATTTCACTCAGCCGGCTGAGTATTGATTCCAATGATGAAATTGGGCGGCTTGGCCAAAGCTTTGAGCAGATGACGGTAAACCTGCGCACGCTTATTCAAAAAATAGCCAGCACAACAAATCAGGTTGGCGCTTCCGCCGAGGAACTTAGCGCCAGTTCTAAAGAATCAGCCGAAGCATCCAATCAAGTGGCGGCCGTCATTGGGGAAGTTGCGGCCGGTGCGGAGAGGCAGTTGAAAGCGGTGGATGATGCCGCTTCTGTCGTGGAACAAATGTCCGCTGGTGTTCAGCAGATTGCCGCTAATGCCAACGCCGTAGCCGGCAGTTCGGCCAAATCCGCAGGCGCCGCCCAGGAAGGCAGTAAAGCGGTGGAAAAAGCGGTTGTGCAAATGAGTTATATTGCCAAAACCGTTACCCAGTCGGCCGAAATGGTTAGCAAGCTGGGTGAGCGGTCGGAAGAAATTGGGCAGATAGTAGATACCATTGCCGGCATTGCCGGACAGACCAATCTTCTGGCCCTAAATGCTGCTATCGAGGCCGCCCGGGCCGGTGAACAAGGGCGGGGATTTGCCGTCGTAGCCGAGGAAGTGCGCAAACTGGCCGAACAGTCAGAGCAGGCGGCCAAGCAGATTGCCAGTCTTGTTGCCGAAATTCGCCAGGATACTAATAGCGCGGTTTTGGCTATGCATGAAGGAACTCAACAGGTCGAGGTCGGCACTGCAGTCGTCAATAATGCGGGCGAAACCTTCAAGGAAATTTATGGCCTGTTTAATGCCGTGTCTACACAGATTCAGGAAATATCCGCAGCCATAGAAGAGTTGGCCAGCGGCAGTCAGCACATCGTCAATTCGGTGCGAGAAATTGACGTCATCAGTAAAAATACTGCCAGCCAGGCCCAGACTGTTTCGGCGGCTACCGAGGAACAATCCGCTACCAGCGAGGGGATTGCCGTTTCCAGTCAGGCGCTGTCCAGAATGTCGGAGGAACTGGCCGGCGCTGTTGGTAAATTTAAGGTTTAACAGACGGCGGGAAGTCTGAGAGTCGCCTTGGCAGCAGAGATAGCGTGTTTTTAAAATGAACCTATAGGCTATAATCAACACATAGCCAGTGTCGACAGGCCTCGCTGACGTCAAGCGGGGCTTGTTGTCGTTGGGGATTAGTTATATAATCCTGCAATAAATTATAAGAAAAGTTTATAAATTATTACTTGTTGAAAGTAATAATTATTGATAAAATAAAAATGGAAAGTTTCTGGAAATAAATCGGTCGACGGGAAGGGGGGATTGACTTTGCAAATTGACAGTTTGATTTCTGAGATAGGCAAATGCTGTCTGGAAGAAGAGTTTGGCCACGAATGCAAACAAGACAAATGTCTGATCGGCTTCTGTAAAAAATCACTTATGACGGTACTTAAACAGAAAGATGAGTTCATCAGCGACGGTATGCAGGATATTCCCTACAGTGAATACCAAGGTCTATGATACGGATACTGTAATCAACGCCATCGGTTTTTTGTTGAATCAATGCCGCAACTGTAACGTGTATCATGATGAAGAATGTATTATTAATATCATTCGTTCCAGTCTGGAAATTATTTTATTAGGCGATGTCCAGACCTATAAGGGCAGTACCTTACTGTATTTAGGCGATATCCAAACAGTAAACCCGGCAGTAGCGGGTAAGATTTTACATAGTATTCAACAGCGAAAATAGGGAGGTATTTTGGACATGAAAAGAGAGCTGACCATTGAAAATACAATTGGTGAAACTATGGGAACCGAACTCGAACGGGTTGTTAAACAAAATTTTACCGGCGAGACAACGGAAGCCGGTCTATATCTGGCTATGGCCAGGCTGGCTCAACGGGAGGGCTACCTGGAAATCGCGGAAGTATTAAAGACCATTGCCTGGGAGGAAGCGGAACACGCAGCCCGCTTTGCAGAATTTAACGGGATGATCCAGGCCGATCTATTCGCCTCCATTCAGCAAATGCTGGATGGAGAAACGTTTGCTAATCAGGGCAAAAAGCAGGCGGCCCAGAAGGCACAAGAGCTTGGCCTGGATACAGCGCGAGACTTCTTTAATGAAGCGGCCAAGGATGAAGCCCGTCATGCCCGGATGCTGGAGGGATTACTTAATCGCTTTGCGAAATAGATTAAGGTATTGTATAGATGAATAGCTAATTGACATTTTACTAAATCCTGGCATATAATAAGAATACAAGCTAAAGCCCCACCCACTAATTAAGGGTGGGGCTTTTTGCAAGCCGGGACTGTATGCTCATTATACGTATCAATGCGAAGGAGCGATATATATGGAAAAATACCAGAAATACGGTATAAACCCTTTGCTTATCAGCATAGCTATCGCGCAGCAACTGGAACTTGTGCCATCACGACCGACCCATGCCATGTTGCCTGGCAAATATCCTAAAGTTGTCTTTAAACATTTTCAGACAGTCAATAGCGAGTTTCCGGAAAACATCTCCCGGCTGACTTGTAAGCAATGCAACAAAAGTGCTGACTATGATTTGGGAACCTTGGTTTTAGCGGTGAATGCCGGCGAGCAACCGGTAATGGAAAAATTTCAGGCACTTGGCTATTTTCGCTGCAAACATTGTAATTCTGCCGGAGAATGGGAATTAACCGCTCGGATGCGAACAATGCTTGCAGGGAAAATGGCAGCCGCTGCTGCCCGGAATGCAGCAAATCAGTCTGCAAGCGAGGTTATATTCGGCGAAGCGCTGATTGATAACGGCTTTGCGCCACGATGGGGCAGCGAAGCGGAAGAGTATTTTCTGCAGAAGTTAGCCAGCACGCCGGATGACGCCTACCTGTGGAACCGCTTGGGCAATGCGTATTACCGGGGAAAACGTCCCGAACTGGCTGTCGTGGCTCATGAACAAGCTTTACTCAAAGATCGGGGGCAGGTAGAGTCACTGTTCTCTCTGGGACAAATTTTGTATGATTGTAATGAATTGGAAGCTGCTGCGGCCCATTTACGACAGGCAATCGCCTTTAGTCATCAATATGGACAGCTGTCAGCTTACACGTTGAGAGAACTGATAGTCGGGGCATTGACGACATTGCTGGCTATCTACAACCGGAGTAATAACACGATCGATATGCTGCCCAAACCGAATGAACTGGCCATGGCTCGTTTTGCCAAAAGTGAAATTGCCGCAACCGCCAAACTTGATTTTGAAATTGATACTGCCCGCAAGGAAACGTTATATCCGCTTGCGGAAGTTTATTTGGGTACCCGGCGGGATGAATTATTGCCGGAAGAAAGAGCAGTGCAGGCGCATACAGGGAAAGCAGCCTGGCCGATTGCCGGTAAAATTAATAAACAAAAGCCGCCTAAAAAGAACAAGAATAAAAAAAGGAAATAAACATGCAGGCGGTTCGGACTGGTTATATTGAATGCGGAATAGTATATATTATAGAAGGATTTGGCGGCGGTATGTTGAATACTTAATACTGTGTTAACGCCATGGACAACCTATAAGGAAACTTGTCTTTATAGCGAGAACTGTCTTGCGCGAAAGGAGAACTAGATATGACCTTGAAAAGCAACATAGTTAAAAAAGGTTCGACTCGTGCTGCCCACCGATCGCTCTTTTATGCCATGGGCTATACTCCGCAAGAGTTAGAAAAGCCGATGATCGGCATCGTCAATGCCTTTAATGAAATTATTCCCGGGCATATGCATCTTAGAGATGTGGCCGATGCAGTGAAACTGGGGGTAGCCGCCGGCGGCGGCATGCCGGTAGAATTTCCGGCAATCGGCATCTGCGACGGTATTGCGATGGGACATGACGGTATGAAATATCCGTTGCCTAGCCGGGAACTCATTGCCGATTCCATTGAGGCTATGGCCAACGGTCATCGCTTTGACGGGCTGGTGCTTATTCCCAACTGTGACAAAATTGTGCCCGGTATGCTTATGGCTGCGGCAAGACTGAATATTCCCAGCATCGTGATGAGTGGCGGCCCGATGCTGGCTGGACGTTATCAGGGGCGGGATATTAGTGTCAGCACGATGTTTGAAGCAGCCGGCCTCTTCGAAGCCGGCAAAATTACTGCCGCCGAACTGGACCAGATGGAAAAATCGGCCTGTCCCGGCTGCGGCTCCTGTGCGGGCATGTTTACCGCCAACACGATGAACTGTATGGCGGAGGCCTTGGGGATGGCGCTGCCCGGCAATGGCACGATTCCCGCTGCCCATTCCGGCGCCCGCCGGATGATGGCCAAACAGGCCGGACAGATCGCTGTGGATCTGGTAAAAAAAGATGTTAAGGCCCGCGATATTCTGACCCGTAAGGCCTTTGAAAACGCGATGGCTGTTGATATGGGGATTGGCGGATCTTCCAATACGGTGCTGCATCTAACTGCCATTGCCTATGAGGCCGGTATTGAGCTGCCGCTGTCACTGTTTGACGAAATTAGCGCCAAGACACCCTATATTACTAAATTAAGCCCCGGTGGCACTCAGCATATCCAGGATCTGAATGAAGCCGGCGGCATTTTGGCAGTAATGAAAGAATTATCCAAACTTGACCGCATTCACACGGAGGCCCAAACGGTAACAGGTACTGTCGGGGACCGGATTAAAGATGCCGCCATTTTGCGGCCGGATGTCATTAAATCTGTAGAAGCGCCGTATCGTACTACCGGTGGAATTGCTATTTTGAATGGCAATCTGGCTCCGCATGGTGCAGTTGTCAAAGAAAGTGCAGTCAAGGAAGATATGCTCACTTTTGAAGGGATTGCCCGTGTTTTTAACTCGGAGGAAGAGGCGATTGAAGCTATCCTCGGTAAAAAGATCAAAGATGGCGATGTCGTGATTATTCGTTACGAGGGACCCAAAGGCGGCCCAGGCATGAAGGAAATGCTTAACCCGACGGCTGTAATTGTCGGGATGGGTCTGAAAGTGGCTTTGTTGACTGACGGACGTTTCAGTGGTGCTACCCAGGGCGCTTGTATCGGACATATTTCGCCGGAGGCGATGGAAGGCGGCCCGATTGCGCTGGTACAAGAAGGGGATATTATCAGTATTGATATTCCCGGTCGTAAGCTTGTGGTTAAGGTAAGCGATGAGGAAATGGCCAAACGTAAGGCTGTCTGGGTTCAACCGGCGCCCAAGGTAACAACCGGGTACCTTGCCAGATATGCAAAACTGGTAACCTCGGCTAATACCGGTGCGGTGCTTAAATAATCTCATTTTAATTTAATTAACTAAAGGCAAGCTGGCGGATTTAGGCGCCAGCTTGCCTTTATCTGTTTTTTCAAAATTAACTGAATATAATTGACAAGGCTGCTTGCGATATGCTACGATGAGATGGCAGACAACCCTGCAGAAGTTACGAATTAAAATGTTTCTCTATATATATTGACACATTCATAAAGACTGTGTTATTATATAAAAGCTGTCGCTGATAACTGCGGCAGAAACTACCAAGAATAAAGATGTTGACACGGTGCAAGATACGTGATAACATATAAAAACGTCAGCGCTGCAAGGCGAAGACGTGAATCGTTCCCTGAAAA
>JAEZQV010000372.1 GCA_023441125.1 Bacillota bacterium | reverse complement strand
CCGCCGGTCCCCCCGGGAAAATACCCCCTCCAGGAAACTGGTCCGGGCATCATGCCAACTAAGAGAAATACTGCGGTCTTTAATCAGCGACCGTAATAATTTTTGTTTGCGCTCAATTTCTGCAACTGAATTTTGTCCAAACCACTGAAAAGCAGTGTGCGGCTTCGGTACAAAGGAAGAAACACTGACAGTCACTTTGGCACCCTTGCGGCCTTTCAGCTGTTTATACAAGTCGGCTACCCGCTGCGCCAAGACCGCAATGCCGGCCACATCCTCATCGGTCTCGGTCGGCAAGCCGATCATAAAATACAGTTTAATGGTCGACCAGCCGGCTGTAAAGGCAGCGCTTACCGCCTCGGTAAGATCGTCTTCGGTGACGCCTTTGTTTATGACATCTCTTAGCCGCTGCGTTCCCGCCTCCGGCGCAAAAGTTAACCCGCTTTTTCGCACTTGCTGTACCTGTTTGGCCAAATCAATGGAAAAACTGTCGATTCTGAGCGACGGCAGGGACACACTCACGCCCTGCTCCTTAAACCGGGCTATAAGCTGGGTTATTAAAGGGCTGAGACAGGAATAGTCCGCTGAACTGAGAGAAACCAGGGAAATTTCATTATAACCGGTATTATCGACCAATTCCTGGACATAGTTAAGCAGCGTTTCCAGGTTCCGTTCCCGGACAGGGCGGTAAAGCACCCCGGCCTGACAAAAGCGGCAGCCGCGGGTACATCCGCGGAATAATTCGAGCATAATCCGGTCATGAACAATCTCAATAAACGGTACAATGGGCTTGGTGGCATACGTTACCTGATCAAGATCCTGAATCACGCGTTTGACAACAACCTGCTTGGCTTCCGGTGCCAGGGGAACACAGCCGCTTACCCGGCCGTCGGCCAGATAACCCGCTTCATAAAGACTGGGCACGTATATTCCCGGCAGCTTGGCCAACTGCTTTAGAATACCGGCCTTGCCGTCAGGCTTGCCGGCCTGTTTCCAGGCAGCGACAGTCGCGGCCACTTCATCAATAACTTCCTCAGCTTCACCTAAAATAAAAAAATCGATAAAATCAGCCATTGGTTCGGCATTAAAGGCACAGGGGCCGCCGCACACGATAAGCGGCTGAGCTTCATCCCGCTCGGCCGCAAGCACCGGAATACCGGCCAAATCAAGCATATTAAGCACATTGCTGTAACTTAACTCATATTGCAGGGAGAAACCGACGATATCACATTCTGCAACCGGCCGCTTGCTTTCCAGCGTGTAGAGCCGGATGCCGTTGGTTCGCATTTCCGCTTCCATGTCCACCCAGGGCGCATAAACGCGTTGGGCGTAGGTATCGGAGCGCTTGTTTAAGATCTGATATAATATTTTGAGCCCGAGGTTAGACATGCCCACTTCATAAACGTCGGGCATCGCCAGGACGAAATTGACACTGACCTCATCGGGATTTTTCCTTACACTGTTCCACTCGTGACCAGTGTAACGGGCTGGTTTCATAACCCGGCTGAGACTAGCAGGGCTGACTGGGTCTAAGGGATGCATATGTACCTCCAAAATATAGCTATAAAAATTATTATGTATTTTTCTGGGGGAAATATCAAGACTTATTTTTTCCATTCTCCTGCTGTTTGAAACCCGATCGCTAACAATAGCCTTACAGAAATTCGCATATCCGGGCCTTAATTCCTTTTTTCAGCAACCCTTCCCAAATTTCAGTTTCCGTCAGAGCGCCGCATAATTTAAAGTTCTGATCGACAACATGCACAATATAATATTCCTCCGACCCCAGTAACCGAATAACCTCGCGGATCGTGGCGCTTTCCATGGCCGTCAGGTGACTGGCCGGCATAATGCCGCAATTGATAAGCTCTGCTTTTTTGTTGGCCAAAATGCGCATAGCCCGGAAGCCGGCCAGATTATTTTCCGTCCGGGCTGTCAGGAGTAAAAAGCCGGCGGCAATCACCATGGTTAAGTTTATGGTATTATACAGCCAGTAAGCAGCCCCGGCCAGCCCCAGCAGCATAGCGCTGGTAATATGGCTCATGGTTACAACAATGGCTGTAGCCGCACGGTAATCACGCCGGCAGGTAAGTATGGCCCGCAAAATTCGCCCGCCGTCCAACGGCAAAGCCGGCAGCAAATTAAAGCCGGCCAGCATGAGGTTTACTTCCATATAAAAGGTAAGTACTTCCTGCCAGTTGCCCACCTGCTGGGCGGCAATATAACATAAAACCGCCAGACCCATACTTGCCAACGGTCCGGCGGCTGCTATCATTATTTCACTTGCCGCTCCGGCGTCGGCTAAACGTTCAATACGCGCCATAGCTCCAAAAGGCAGCAATTCAATCTGTCTAACCTGGTAGCCTAAGCCGGCTGCCATCAGCATGTGGGCTGCTTCATGCCACAAAACGGCCGTAAATATCAACAATACCTTGCTGACAAGTCCGGCAGCGGCAAATAAGGCGATCAGGCCCAGAAACCAATTGTTAAATACAATTTCCACACCTGCTATCTTTCCGGCCCGCATAGGTCACATCCTTATTTTACAGATTCATCTTTTAGCCTGGATAGCGGATCAATTGCTTTCCCATTTTCGCGCACTTCAAAATAAAGTACCGGTACAGCCGCTCCCGCCTTGCCCACTCGGGCCACAACCTGCCCCTGACTTACCGCATCGCCCTCCTTAACCAGCACATCGGTCAAATGGCCGTAAATCGTCTCAATACCTTGGCCGTGATCGATAATCAGCAGTTTACCAAACTGGGTGCTGTCAGTAACAATTTTTACGTTGCCGGGCGCCGCCGCCCGCACACTCGCGCCGGACACTGCGGCGATATCAATGCCCTCAAACATTCTTTCCTTCTTGATTACCGGGTCAACCCGCCAGCCATATTGCGAAATTACTTGTCCTTCCGCCGGCTTGGTCATATACAATAACGGATCTGCCGGCCGCGAAATGGTTGTCTGTACCTGTTTCAGCACAGGAATGCCCGCCATATTGGCGGCATTCGGCCAATACGTATGAACATAGTCAATGGTTCTGGCCGTATAATACATAAAATCAGTCTGTGTGGCCAATAGCTGCCGAACCGCGCCGGATACTTCCTGTCCAACCCGTGTATCCGATACATGGGCACCATACACCACGGCAAACAGTGCCAAAGCGGTTATCGTCTTTTTGAGGCCGGTATAGTCAGGCGGGTCTTCATAATAAGCTTGCCAGTTTTTCTCGTTATTGCGGCCAGTGAACTGCCAGCGGTTTTTTAATTGATTCCAAAGCTTTGTCATAGTAAGCCCTCCATAAATACCGGCTTAAGTAGTCTTATGGAATATATATGACAAATCTATAGAATTATAACTAGTTAAACAGACGCTTGACCAAAAAAAGACAGAGTTGCCTGGCCATCCAGGCAACTCTGTCTCGCTTCCATAGGCAGGCATCAAAACAGTATCTTTTGTCGTCGCATATAAATATTTAATAATATGCCAATGCTGACAAGATTGGTAGTCAACGCACTCACACCATAACTCATAAGCGGCAGCGGAATACCGGTGACAGGCATAATCCCCGCCGTCATGCCGACATTGACCAGGACGTGAAAGGCCAGCATAGACGTTATGCCGGTTGCCAGCAAGGTGCCGAAATTATCACGCGCCGCCCCGGCGATCTTAATGCCGCGATACAATAATATCAGATACAGTAACAGGATCAGTGAAGCGCCAATAAAGCCCAATTCCTCGCCAATTACGGCAAAAATAAAATCAGTATGGTTTTCCGGCAAAAAATTCAGTTGGCTTTGCGTCCCGTTGAACAGGCCTTTACCAAACAACATGCCCGAACCAATAGCAATCTTCGATTGAATAATATGGTAACCTGAACCTAATGGATCTACATTGGGGTCAATAAACACTGTCAGCCGCTTCTTCTGATAATCTTTTAAAAAATGCCAGAAGATCGGCAGAAAAGCCATGCCGGCACCGGCTATAACCATCAGATGCCGGCTGCTGATTCCGGCCACAAAAATCATCCCGAAGAGAATAGCTAAAAACACCAGCGAAGTCCCCAGGTCCGGTTGTTTCAACACCAGGAGAAAGGGTATCCCCACATAAACGAACACAGGCAGTATCTCTTTAAAAGAGTTAAGTTTGCCTGTTCGTTTATCGAGAATCTGCGCTAAAGAAATAATCATAATTATCTTCGAGAATTCTGACGGCTGCAGACTAATGGGTCCGATTTGTATCCAGCGCTGCGCTCCCAAAGCCGACTGGCCGACAAACATAACCGCAAGCAGCATGGTGAGGTTAAAAAAATACAGAAAACCGGCAAACCGTTCCAGAGACTTATAGTCAAAATTCAGCATAATAAAAACAAGGGCAACATTAGCTACAGCAAATAAACCTTGCCGCTGCACATACCAATACCGGTCTTCGCTGGGAGTATTAATATGGGTGGCGCTGCCGATAATAATCAGACTTACAAGGATAATAAGGGCCGTAACCCCAATAAGTATAAAATCCAGATTTCGTAAGAGGCGCTGGTTAAGCATGGCCTGGTACCCTTCTCTCTAACAATGTCTAATATATTATAATAGTATTTCCCGCCTGCGTCCAGTATAGAGAAAAATAAAAAGCAGAGCAAGTCGCCTTGGCTCTGCGAATCATTCTATTCACCTGGCAGGGCACCGCGTTTCATGCGGTTGACCGGAATATTGGCCACTAAAGCAACCTGTGTGTTCGTTCTAGTCAAGTTTATTTCCATTTCGGTTTCATTGATATCCATATAATTGGAAATAACCTTAATCATATCGTCTTTAATGACTTCCATGAATTGTGGCGAAACATTGACACGGTCATGGACCAGGACAAACCGCAGGCGTTCTTTAGCGACGTCTTTGGAGCCCTGCGCCTCTTTGCCGAATAATTTTTGAATCAGTTCAAACACCTTGTTTCCCTCCCAACTGCCGGAATTAGAATCCCAGCACCTTTTTAAACTTGCCCCACAAACTATCATTTGCTTCCAGCGTCATAAGCGGCACATTTTCTCCCATCAGCCGCCGCACGATGTTGCGATAGGCCGTACTGGCCAAAGCGGCCGTATTAACAACGGCCGGCTCGCCTCTGTTGGTGGAAATGACAATATATTCATCTTCCGGAATAATTCCTAACAGATCAACGGCCAAAATCTCAATAATATCATCAATATCCATCATGTCGCCCTTTTTCACCATGAGCGGCCGAATACGATTAACAATAAGCTTGGGATTATGTTTGCCTTCCGATTCTAAGAGCCCGATAATGCGATCAGCATCCCGGACGGCGGAAACTTCCGGCGTTGTGACAATAATAGCACGGTCTGCCCCGGCAATGGCATTTTTAAAACCTTGTTCAATACCTGCCGGGCAATCAATAATTACATAGTCGAACTCCTGGGCCAGCTCTTTGCATAACTGCTGCATTTGGTCGGGGGTAACCGCATTTTTGTCTCTTGTTTGCGCAGCCGGCAGCAAATAAAGTGTTTCATACCGTTTGTCCCTGATTAAAGCCTGTTTTAGACGGCAGTTCCCATCCGTAACATCCACCAGATCATAGACAATTCTATTTTCCAGCCCCATAACGACATCGAGATTCCGTAAACCGATATCTGCATCAACCAGCACCACTTTTTTCCCCTGAAGAGCAAAGCCCGTCCCTAAATTAGCGGTAGTTGTCGTTTTACCGACGCCGCCCTTGCCTGACGTAATGACGATTACTTCCCCCATCTATGTACCTCCTATTTTCTATCTTCAGATACTTTCCGCCGGTCCGATAACAACAACGCCAGCGGCAATACGCGCTGTTTCCCGGTAGGTAGGTTCATCCTGATTGTCAGGAGCTCTGGCAATCAGGCCGGCAATTCGTAACTGGCCGGCAACCAGCCTGTCAGCTGTTATCGTAGCCTTTTGATCGCCTTTCACACCGGCATGAGCCAGGCCGCGACAGGTCCCCTGCACAGTAATATTGCCGCCGGCAATTACTTCAGCGCCGGGATTCACATCGCCCATAATAATAACCGAACCATCAAATACTATTCTCTGGCCGCTCCTGAGCATTCTGGACACGATCAGGGTCTGTCCGCCTTCCGCCTCCTGCCGGTATTCAACCGGAATATCGGCAAGCGGGCTGTCTGTCCCGGCAGAAAAATGTTCGGCTGGCATAAATTCCGCGTCCGGCTGCTCGTGTAAAGCCAGACCATAATCAGCCAGCAGCGTGATAATCTGGCCGCGTTCCTCATCGGTCAGGGTTTTTGCGCCTGATAACACTTTAACCCCGGTGCTGCCGGCAAAAAAATGAGCGGCTGACTTTAACTTATCTTTTAACTGCTCTAAGATAGCAGAAAAATCGGCCGCTTGGTTTATTACCAGTTCCAGGCCGCCCTTGCTTCCCTTAAATACTACATCCTCCCGCATATCTACTCCTAAATTTTACCATGGATTATTATCTATATGTCAACTAAAATTCGCCTTATTTGCAAGATTTCCTGCAGAATTACCAACATCAACCCAGATTTTAATACGAATTAAAGGTTATCAACAACGCAACGCGAATATAATGTGTTAGTTTTGTATATTGGAGGATTTTCTGTGACTGCCTACTTGGAAAAATTCACCGCCTGGCTGGGACAACATATGTTTCTTATCGTATTATCGGCTCTCCTGCTAGGCTTCTTAACACCGCTGTCCGATTCCCCGGGCTTACGCACCATAGTAGTTGGCGCATTCAGCTATATGACGTTTGTGACGGCTCTGGGCACAAGTCTGAAAGAATTCCTACAGGTACTGCAAAAGCCGGTTATTCCACTGTGGATTTTGGTGTTAATTCATCTTATTTCGCCGCTCCTGGCCTGGCTGACAGGACTTTTCTTGTTTGCTGGCAGCCATTCGATTCAGTTGGGGTATTTAGTGGCTGCGTCAACCCCG
>JAEZQV010000338.1 GCA_023441125.1 Bacillota bacterium | reverse complement strand
AGTTTGAGCAGATCCGGCAGACAACGGCGCAATGTGCGGCGGCAACAGGAGATACCGTTTGCGTTTTCCTGGCCAATATGGGACCCATTCCGCAGCACAAGCCGCGGGCGGATTTCAGCCGAGGCTTCTTTGAGGTCGGCGGGTTCAGTGTGTTGACCAATAATGGTTTTGCCAGTGTGGAGGAGGCAGCGGCCGCCGTAGCACAGGCCAACCCCGATGTAGCGGTTATTTGTTCAACCGATGCCGCTTATCCTGAACTGGTACCGCCGCTGGCCAGGCTAATCAAGGAACAGACACCGGGAATCTGGCTGATTCTGGCGGGTTTGCCGCCGGAAGATTTGCAGACGGTGTATAAGGAAGCGGGCGTTGACGAATTCATCCATGTCCGGGCCGATTGTCAGGGGATTTTGCTGCGGCTGCAGCAGAGAAAGGGGCTGAAGGCATGAGCGTAAAACCGGATTTTACAGCCATTGAGTTTCAGCCGTCCTGCCGGCCGGTGCGACGGGAAGAGTGGCGACGCAAGCTCGAAAAGGAAACGGGCCGGACAGTGGAGGAGCTGGTTCACCGGACGATGGAGCAGATTGACATTCAGCCGCTGTATACCGCCGCGGACATGGCCAATGTCGAACATCTCGCTTATCTGTCAGGCATCCCGCCGTTTTTGCGCGGGCCTTATCCCAATATGTATGTTACCCAGCCGTGGACCGTGCGGCAGTACGCCGGGTTTTCCACGGCGGAAGAAAGCAACGCTTTCTATAAGCGGAATCTGGCGATGGGGCAGAAGGGTCTGTCGATTGCGTTTGATTTAGCCACACACCGGGGTTATGATTCCGATCACCCCCGCGTTGTCGGCGACGTCGGCAAAGCCGGCGTGGCTGTCGATTCCATTTTAGACATGAAGATTTTGTTTGACGGCATACCCCTGGATAAAATGTCCGTGTCGATGACGATGAACGGCGCGGTGCTGCCGGTAATGGCTTTCTATATTGTCGCTGCGGAAGAACAGGGCGTAAAGGCCGAAGTGCTTACCGGCACCATCCAGAATGATATCTTGAAAGAGTTTATGGTGCGTAATACTTATATTTATCCGCCGGAACCGTCTATGCGCATTATCGGCGATATTTTCGCTTATACTTCTGAGCATATGCCTAAGTTCAACAGCATTAGTATTTCCGGCTATCACATGCAGGAAGCCGGGGCTACCGCTGATATCGAACTGGGGTATACGCTGGCCGACGGTCTGGAGTATGTCAAGACCGGTCTGAAAGCGGGACTGGATATCGATGCGTTTGCCCCCCGCTTTGCCTTCTTCTGGGCGATCGGCAAGAACTATTTCATGGAAGTGGCCAAGATGCGGGCCGGACGCTTATTGTGGGCCAAGCTTATCAAACAGTTTAATCCTAAAAACAATAAATCCATGGCACTGCGCACGCATTCACAGACGTCCGGCTGGAGCCTGACCGAGCAGGATCCGTTCAATAATGTTGCCCGGACCTGCATTGAAGCGCTGGCTGCCTCGCTGGGGCATACCCAGTCGCTGCATACCAACGCGCTGGACGAAGCCATCGCGCTGCCTACCGACTTCTCGGCCCGGATCGCGCGCAATACGCAGCTATATCTGCAGGACGAGACTTACATTTGCAAGGTGATTGATCCGTGGGGTGGTTCTTACTATGTGGAGGCGCTGACGCGGGAACTGGTTAATAAAGCCTGGGCGCATATTCAGGAAGTGGAAGCCCTGGGGGGAATGGCGCAAGCTATTGATACCGGGCTCCCCAAAATGCGGATCGAGGAAGCGGCCGCCCGGCGGCAGGCGCAAATTGACTCCACCCAAGAGACCATTGTCGGTGTTAACCGCTATCGCCTTGCCCAGGAAGACCCGCTGGAGATTCTTGAAGTTGACAATACCGCGGTGCGGCAGGCTCAGCTTCGCCGGTTGGAAGAATTAAAGGCCAGCCGGAATGAAGAGGCTGTGCAGTCGGCGCTGGCGGCTATTACCAATGCTATGGAAAGAGGCGAGGGCAATGTGCTGGACCTGGCGGTCAAAGCGGCACGGGTCAGGGCCAGCCTTGGTGAAATCTCGTATGCGGTGGAGAAAGTGGTGGGCCGGCATAAGGCTATTATCCGTTCCATTGCCGGTGTATACAGCAGCGAGTTCAGCGATGAGCAGGAAATTGAAGCGGTGCGCACACTGGCTGATGAGTTTGAAGAGCTGGAAGGGCGCCGGCCGCGTATCCTGATTGCCAAAATGGGACAGGACGGACATGACCGCGGCGCTAAAGTGGTGTCTACCGCTTTTGCCGATATGGGTTTTGACGTGGACATTGGACCCTTGTTCCAGACCCCGGAGGAAACCGCTCAGCAGGCCGTGGATAATGATGTGCATGTGGTGGGGATGAGTTCCCTGGCAGCCGGCCATAAAACCCTGCTGCCGCAGCTGGTGGAAGAACTCAAAAAACGTGGCCGGGGCGATATTATGGTTGTGGCCGGCGGGGTCATTCCGGCTCAGGATTATGATTATTTGCGCGCCCACGGGGCGGCCGCTATCTTTGGACCGGGCACGGTTATCCCGGTAGCGGCGCAGCGGATTCTGGATGTGCTGCTGGGCCGGGAGCAGAGCGGGTGATGACCGGGCAGCAGGGCAAGCGTCTGCCAGAGTGGGCCTGCGGCAGCGAGCAAGAGGGCTTTGCCAGTAAAGTCATGGAGGGAGTCGCGAGTACGCATGACGGCATGCGCGGAGCGGGCGGCGGGACGCTGCCCGCCGCGCCGCCCTCGCGGCCGCCCCGGCTGGAGGTGCCGGATTATCAGCAGGGCATCCTCGCGGGGGACCGGGGAATTCTGGCCAGAGCCATCACGCTGGTGGAAAGCAACCATCCCCGGCATCTGGCCATGGGGCAGTCGCTGCTGCAGGAACTGCTGCCGCATACCGGCAATGCTATGCGCATCGGCATTACCGGTGTTCCCGGCGCCGGCAAGAGCACTTTCATTGAAGCGCTGGGCTGCCGGCTGTGCGCAACCGGGCACAAGGTCGCGGTGCTGGCTGTAGACCCCAGCAGCACCGTTACCAAGGGCAGCATCCTGGGGGACAAAACCCGCATGGAGCAACTCTCCCGGCTGCCTAATGCTTTTATCCGCCCGTCGCCTTCCGGCGGCACACTGGGCGGTGTGGCCCGCAAAAGCAGGGAAACCATGCTGCTGTGTGAGGCGGCCGGTTATGACATTATTCTGGTGGAGACCGTGGGTGTCGGCCAGAGCGAGGTAACTGTCCGGTCGATGGTCGATTGTTTTCTGCTGATTGTGCTGACCGGGGCCGGAGACGAACTGCAGGGCATGAAAAAAGGCATTATGGAGCTGGCTGATCTCATCGCCGTCAATAAGGCGGACGGTGAAAACCGGGTCCGGGCCCTGGGCGCCCGCGCCGACTTTGAACGGATTTTGCATTATCTCCGGCCGGCTACGGAAGGCTGGGCTACCCCGGCGCTGACCTGTTCGGCCGTGACCGGGGAAGGCATTGGCGAGCTATGGACGCTGGTGGAAAAGTTTTTTTGCCAGGTGAAAGCAAGCGGCGTTTTTGCAAAACGGCGCCAGACACAGGTGCTTTCCTGGATGCGGTCTATGGTTATGGAACATTTGCAGCAGCGCTTTTTTGAGCATCCGGCTGTGCAGGAATGTCTACCCCGCCTGGAAAAAGAAGTGGCGGCGGGAGCCATGGTCACTACCCGGGCCGTGCAGGAATTGCTGCAGGCCTACGAAGGCAGGCAGGCTCGGTAGGGAGGCTGGGAACTTATAAGCCGGGCGGTGTGAACGCAGACTATATGGATTATTTCGTGGCAGAGACCGACTTTATGTTACGCTGTTTTTTATCGCAGAAACAGCGGGAAGAAGGTTTAAGCCCTGAGATATATAAGCTAGTCTCAGCCTGAAACTATTTTTAGGCCGGGCGAGCAACCCAGGACAGCCGGCTGCCTGCTTGTTTTGCAGCCGGCTGTACCCTGGTGAAACTTTTAATAGTAAATAATGCTTAGACATGGCACATACCATGTCTAAGCATTGTTTAGTGAAAATATCCGGTTCAAGAATACATAGTAAGTTCTGCTTACCTTAGCAGCTTATGGAGACGGAGGATACGGTATGAAGCGAATTGATCATTTGCTGCCGCTTCTCGGCAAGCATCATCCTGCCACGCTCCGGCATTGCCAGAGTGTGGCGATGCATATGTTTGAGTGGGCGGCCAGTATGGATTTTCCCAGCCAGGAAATGCATAAGGCTTTTGTGTGTGGGATGGTGCACGATATCGGCAAGTTTTGCGTGTCAAAGAGTATACTAAACAAAATAGCGTCCTTGTCGGAGCGCGAGCAGACTGTATTGGAATTTCATCCGGTGTATGGTGAAACAATACTTAAGGCCATGGGGTTGGCGGAAATTGGCCGGATTATTTGCTGTCATCACGAGCGTTATGACGGAACCGGTTACAGGGAAGGTCTTAGAGAGGCGGAAATTCCCTTTTTAAGTAGAATGATTGCCATCTGCGATGTTTTTGACGAAATTACCAACCGGCAGGAACAAAGCCGGAACATGGACAGCCGGCAGGCTTTGGCGGAAATTGAGCGCCGGGCCGGCAGCCAGCTTGATCCCTGGCTCTGCAAGCAATTTGCAGAGTATATACATAAAATAGAGAAAATATATGCCGGCCAGCTTTGCTGAACCGGTATTTTGCTATGCGGTTGTATTCCATGCAGACTTTTGACTTATACGCTAATGTACGGCAATAGCTTTGAAGATAAAGAAAGTAAACTGGCAGAGTGGATAATTACAGGAAGGAGACGGGAAAATGCAAAAAATGCGAGAGGAGATCTCAAAGCTGACGATAGCCAGACTGGCAGTCTATTATATTACCTTAAAAAAACTGCTGGATGAAGGCGAAACAACATGTCCTTCAACCCAAATCGGCCAGCGTTCCGGCATGAGTTCGTCAATAATACGCAAGGACTTAGCCTGTTTCGGTGAGTTTGGCACGAAAGGCGTCGGTTACAGGATTGATTTTTTATTGCAATGGATTGGCAGGATTCTGGGGTACAATGCTACTTGGCATACCGCAGTGGCAGGCATGGGTATACCGTTATTAACCTTGCATTATCAGAATTTCCTGCCACCAGGTTTTCAAATAAAGGCGGTGTTGGACAGTAACGAGCAGCATTGCGGCGTGCTGCTGCCGGAGGTAGGGCTGGCAATTGAAGCCATGCAGGATTTAGAATCCATTGTTTATACCAGGCAGATAAGTATCGGTCTGGTTGCAGTGAAGCCGGAGGAGGCCCAACTGATAACCGACCGCTTTGTCGCCGCCGGTGTTAGCGGTATTGCCAATTTTACCCCAACCCAGGTAAGAGTACCTGATAATATTGCCCTGACACAGATTAATGCCGGTTTGATGCTAAGCCAGCTTTCCTACGACCTGGGGAAGCTGAGGAACGGCAGACTATGTGAGAACTAATCTTTTCATATAGTCTGCCGTCCCTATGCTTTTATGTCTGTCTGCTGACAAAGATAAGCTGCGCGAAGGATTACACAGAAAAAGGCGCTTATCATTAGGCGGTATATTCCACCTGAAATGAGATTTGATTGATATAGGATTCCGTATCCCCGGTGAGCCAGTGGTTTTTCAGCGGAAACACATAGACATTGCTGACAATTCGTAACGCATTGCGCTGGACAAAGTCGAGAATTTCCTTATATACCGATGCTACTTTTTGATAATACGTTCCTTGGAAACGGATTGTCACGTACAGTCCCTCCGGGCGGATAAAGCAGTTTTTCTTAGGAATGGTATGAGAAACAGGCGTAAAATATTGTATTGTTTTATTAAATTTTTCCGCAAAAAATTCATCTTTAGCTATGATCCAGCCGGTGGTAAATTCTTTAAAGTGTTCTTTGGAGAAAGCGGCTTGATTATGTCTGGACAGAATCCTGAACCGTTCCCGCAGCGACATAGTTTCCGTCAACATTTCACTGACAAAGAGAACTTTTTCTTTCTGGAAGTTTAACTGAACTTGATTACAGCGGGTTTGGCGTATTTTTTCGATTGTTTGTAAAGACAGTTGCAAGCTCTTTTTAATTTGTAGCGTGTCTTCAATGATTTTATTGCATTCTTTTTCTTTCGCCAGTAAAATCTGTTCGAAGTTGTCAACAGTGCGGTTCTGCAGATAATTTTTTATATCCTGAATGGGAATATTTAGTTTCCGCATATTTAAAATAATTTCCAGCACAAGATATTGTGAAACCGAGTAATAGCGATAGCCGTTTTCATTTACAAAGGCGGGGACTAACAATTCGTTTCGGTCATAGTAAAGCAATGTTTGTTTGGGAATTCCATAGAGAGAAGCCAATTCACCGGCGGTGATATAGTTTCCTTTGTCAATCGTCATATGTCGTACTCTCCTGCACTTGCTGCCTATAGGAATCCTATTTACATAAAAATGATTTAAATTTAAAAAATTATCTATTATATATACATTATTGATGATGAATTGGACCGGTGTCAAGAAAGGCATGGAATTTAATATTGTTACACTCTTGACTGTATGGCCACTATATAGTTTAAACTGTAAAACAAAGTATATATATATTATTGAGGTGAAAATAATGAGTGATAAAAGCAAGCACCCTGATTTTGAGATTCCCAATGACCCGCATGCGAAACATCGTTATGACAGTGCAATGAAACATGTTAAATTTGCTGAAGAGGCAGGAAAATCTTCTGAGGAAATTCATGCGATTTTTCATAAGGTAATGAATTTTGATCCTAAAAATACCGCAGAAATTCCTCAGGATGAGGCGCACAAAAAGTACCGTTCCGCAGTAATCCATGCGCGCAAGGCGTTGGCAAGCGGGAAAAGTTCGGAAGAGGCTCATACTATTTTCCAAGATATTATTTCCGGCAATACTGCGGGGAAATGTCATCATAAAGAAGTCTGAAACACAACCGTTTCCTTCAGGAAAGTTTTCTGCCAAATCGTCGATGTCAGGGAAAGTGTTGTCGAAATGCCTGGGAGCCCAAACGAATAAAAAGGCTTGACAATATGACCGCTATATAGTTTACTCTGTTGGTGAATTAAAATTGTCGATACTTGTAGAATGAGCTGTGTTCTAATTGAATAGCCTGAGAAGTAGGTGCCGCAAGGCTTAATAGGGAAATCGGTGCAGCGCCGATGCGGTCCCGCCACTGTAATGGAGAGCAAATTCACCAAGATGCCACTGGAATATTTTCCGGGAAGGCGTGGAGGAGCTATGATCCAAAGCCAGGAGAACTGCCTGTTTCTTTTACCAAAATCCTACGAGCGATGGGATGGTAAGCGGAGATATTAACAGGTTAATTTGCCATAATCATGGCAGATTAGCATATTTATGATGCCGGAAAACCTTTCTCGTATTAGGAGAAAGGTTTTTTTGTCTAAAACTGCTGCCGTCGTCCTCAAGACTTGGCACAAGCCAAGTC
>JAEZQV010000232.1 GCA_023441125.1 Bacillota bacterium | reverse complement strand
GTTATTGGCACAACCGTTGTCCAGGCCGGACTGGTCAATCCGTTATTGGTGGTTGTTACCGCCATGACGGCCATCGCTTCCTACAATATGCCCAACTGGGGCTACGGTCTGGCATTGCGGTTTTTCCGGATTCCTTTGCTTGTACTGGCGTCCATACTGGGTATGTACGGGGTAATGCTGGGTTTGCTGGCCATAACGGTACATCTTTGCTCTATGAAGAGTTTTGGCGAATCCTATCTGGGTGGTATGTTGAATATTACACTGTTTGAAGATTGGGGCGATCAGCTTGTCCGGCTGCCGGAACGCTGGCTGCGAGCCCGTCCCAAGGAATTAGGGGCACAAGAACGGGACAGACAGGGTGGGAATGTTGAATAAATTATTTAAAAACGAGCAGCTATCTCCTTGGCAGTGGGCCATCATGCTCGCTATGTTCGGTATCGGCTCAGCGGCAATTACGGCCGGCAGAGAGACTATTCCCCTGGCGCAGCAGTCGGCCTGGCTGGCAGTTCTGGCAGCCGGCGGTTTTTATTTTTGCGCAGTCTGGCTGATGATCCGGCTGGCAGCACTCTTTCCGGGGCAAACCCTGACAGGTTTCTTGCAAGCTATCTGGGGTAAACCACTGGGGAGCGCGATGGTATGGCTAGCCGTTTTGACAATAACGGCGGCAATCGTAATGTGGATGCAGAATTTTTCGCGGGAAATAACTTTCTTTATGTTTGACAGGACACCGGAGGAAGTAATTATTCTCACCATGCTGGCGGTGGCCGCTTATTGCGCCGTACAGGACCTGGCGACTGTCCTGAGGGTTAGCCAGATATTGTTTTTTACCGTTCTGCCGCTCATGATGGGCATCATTCTTCTCGGCTTCATCAGCTTTCAATTCATCAATATATACCCTTTGTGGCCGGTTAATATTGCCGGTATTGGCCGCGCTGTCCTGGAATCGTGGATGCTCTTTAGCGGCTATGAATTTATCTTATATTTATTTCCTTTTATATATAAAAGGAATACCAGTATCGTGCAGGCCACCATCGTAGCTTTTATCGCTAAGGCGCTGATGATCGCCATAACTGTGCTGATGGTTATCGGCGTACATTCGGCGGAAGGGGCCGAAGGGATTCCTTATCCTACGATGGTAGCTATCCGCGGGGTGGAGTTGCCCGGGACCTTTGTTGAACGGCTGGATAACTATTTGTTTTTCATCTGGATTCCGGCTGCTTTTGTAACTTTTGCCCAGCATCTGTATTTTTCAGCCGCCATACTGGCCGAATTGCACGGGTACCAGGATCACCGCCCCTTTGTCCTGCTGCTGGTGCCGGTGCTGTTTATCGGCAGTATGATGCTGCATGATCTAACTGTTTTCGACAAATATGCCCGGCTGGTCCATTGGCTGGGACTGTCCTTTTCGTTTGGGCTTATCCCGGCCAGTTATCTATTGGCCCGCTGGCAGCGGCACAGGCAGGGAGTGAAGCTTAATGCGCCCTAGCTGTGTGGCGGCCGGTTGGCTGGTGGTGTGTCTATGCCTGCTTACTTCAGGCTGTTGGGACCGCCGCGAACTGCAGGACCGCGGCTTTGTGACCGCCGTTGCCATTGACTTGGCCGAGGAGGGGAAAACCAGCGGCAGTGAACTGGAGTCTTTTACCCGCCGGGAAGGTGCAAAACCGCTGCGTCTCAGCGTACAGGTCCTGAAGCTTAGCTCCTCGGGGGGGAGTGGTGAGCAGCCTAAAGGCGAAGGCAAGACGTATGTACTGTCCGATACCGGTGTGTCTCTGCATGAAATGGTCAGGGACATGCTGGGGCAGACCAGCAAGGGACTGTATTTTGAGCATATTCAGGCGATCCTGATCAGCGAAGCGGTGCTTAAAGAATATTCAGTACGGCAGATCATTGATTTCTGGCGGCGGGACGCCGAAATGCGCTGGCGGACCAGGATATTTGTCGTTGACGGCCAGGCGCGGGAAGTTTTGGAATTTGAACCGCCGACAGGCGAACCGGGTGGTATTTTCCTGGCCGGGTTAGCCCGGCTGTATACCCGGGACATGAATATTGCCTCCCCGCAGACAGACCTGGGGGCAACCTCCCAGGTGCTTGATGAAGGCGGCGATATCGTCCTGCCCCGGCTGGAGTATAAGGATAAAAAGGTAAAAATGCAGGGACTGGCTATTTTCAAAAAGGATCGGTTCATTACTTATTGGGATGAATACACTATCAAAGGTATTCGCATGTTAAGAGGCAATTTAAAATCCGCGATTGTAACGGTTGATTGCCCGGGCCATCCCGGGAGTACGCTCAGCTTTGAGCTGTTCAGACACAATACTATTTTTAAGCCCCATGTGGCAGGGGATAAGATTTATTTTACGCTGAATATGGCCTGGCGAGGCAATATCAGTGAAGTTTCCTGCCAGGAGCCCCACGATACGCTTGATGCAGAGTTTCAGGAAAAAGCTGAACAGCTGGTAGCGGAAGAGATTAAGCACAACATCTCTTATTCCCTGAACATTGCCAGGCAGACCGGTGTGGATACCATGAATTTCGCCAAGTCTTTAAAAGCTTATGAACCGGAAACCTGGAATCGTATCAAAGACAACTGGGACGAGGTGTATCCGACCATCCCGGTGTATGTAGATGCCCGCGTATCCATTCAAAATGTTGGCGAACACAGATAGGCGGTCAGGTCTATCTTAGACAGCGTCCGCTCAGCCATAGCAGCAAGGTAAGACCGGCGTAGACAGCGGCGATATTGCGGGCTAACGTTTGCTCACTCAGGCTCATACTTTTTCGCTTAAGTGTTATGGATAACAATATAGCAGCAACTGCCGTGCCCAGCAGGACAAGCAGCAGCTCCATCTGCATCATATGCAGCAGCAGAAAGCGGATGCGCTCCCAGACGGTATATTCCTGATCCATAATAGTACCCCTCCTTAGCAAAGTTTCTGCCTACTTAGTATGTGTATTTCCTGCTAGCGCAAAAAGTGTCAGCGTAACAGCCGGCATTTTTTTTATCCGGGAGGAAGGATCACTTTCCCGCCGGAGAAGAGGAGCAGCGGCTGGCGCTCCAGGTACAAGGCCCGGGGCGGACGGCATGACTAAGGCTTCTGCCGGCGTCCTGCAGGACTTGGCATAAGTCAAGTCTTTTCTTTAACGGATACGACGACGGTCTGTTGATTGGCCGGAGCCCCGGCGGGTTTGTTTAGCGGTTACGCAGCGCCTGGCCTGGCTGGTTCAAGGGTTCGGCCGTCTGTTGGCCACAGCAGCGTTTTTGGTACTATGTACGGCCGGCGGCTCATATACATAACTTAAGAACAGCAGTATTGCACTATGAGGAGGTAAGAGTATGCCGATAGATAACAAAACGCCCAAATGGCGTCATCAATTGACGCTGATTGACAGGGATGAGCTTACGGTTGACGGGGTTGTCGGCCTGGGGAGCTATGATGAAAAAGAAATTGTCATGGAGACAGAACAGGGGATGCTGACTATCAAAGGCGATGGTTTGAATATCAAACAGCTCAATTTGGAACAAGGCAATATCATTATTGAAGGTACGGTTAAAGGATTAAACTATGAAGAAGAACTGAGGCAGAAAAAAGGATTATTGGACCGGTTTTTAAAGTAAGGTGCGCAGTCGGGCATTATCGCTATGGCTGATCTTGCTGCTTGCGCTGACCGCGCAGGTTGCGGCGCAAGGCCTGGTCCACAGTCTGGCCGATTATAGCCGCCGCACCTTGTATGCCGGCTTTACGGCCCAGGCGGCCAGGCTACGGGAGGTCCGCGAGCTGCCTTATGCTGAGTATATCAATAATGCCGGTAAAAAGTACGGGGTCAGTCCCGAACTGGTTGCCGCCGTTATTAAAGCGGAGAGCTCTTTTCAGCCCCGGGCACTGTCCAAGGCCGGGGCGTATGGATTGATGCAGGTTATGCCCGACACCTGGCGGTTGGTAAATAATCAGGCTCAGGTTTGCAGCGGGCGGCATGCAGGCGAATGTAGCAGCGATTGCTTTTACAACCCTGAACTGAATATCGCGATAGGAACCTATTATCTCAGTCAGCTTATCAATCGCTTCAGCAGTCATGCCGAATTAGCGGTTGCGGCCTATAATGCCGGACCGGGTGCGGTCGACAAGTACGGCAAAATTCCACCGTACGCCGAAACAACGGAATATGTACAGCGGGTGGTGCACTACTGGTATCAGATTAGCGGACAGGTGCCGCCAGGCGCCTTGCTGCCTGAAAACTGGGAACTGCTTGCGATTGTACTGAATTGGGGTTTGGCGGTAAATGTCCTGGCACTTATTGTGGCAGGACGGTATTTATTCCGGCGGCATAAATCTTTTCGCTGGCGTTAACCAGCGGCTGAGGAGGTGAATAGGTGGAATTTTCAACGCAGGTCAGGACGTTTTTGCTGATTGCGGCTACCGGAATCATGCTGGGAATCTTATTTGATATCTACCGGGTGCTTAACCGGCGTTTCCGGCCACCGCGGTTTGTTACTGCGCTGACTGACCTGGCCTATTGCCTGCTGGCAGCCGGTATTGTATTTGCGGTATTGCTGGCTGGTAATTGGGGCGAGCTGCGCTTCTATGTATTTATTGCCCTGGTTACCGGGATTGTGTCGTACTCCCGTTTGGCCAGCCGGCATGTGGTACAACTTGTTACCGCATTGTTAATCTTGCTGGCTGGTGTTTGGCGCACGATAAAACAGGTAATTACTCTAACCGTCATTAAACCGGTTTTGTATATTGCCAGGCTGGTTTTGTGGCCGTTCCGGTTTATGTACAGACGGTCTGCGGCCTGGTACAGCAAGCGGCGGCCGCCGCCGTTGCCGCCGGAAGACGGACCGCCGCTGTAATCCTTATGAAATTTTTATATAATTTGCCAGTTTAAAGAGGATTTACCGTTTGGAGGGCGAATACAAGTAAACATTAATGATGTATGGTGATGATTATGGCCAAAATAGGCAGAAAAACCAAACGGTTGAGCTGGTTTCGGCTATGTATCTTAATCATGGCAGGATACTTTTGCTATGTCGTGATTATGCAGCAAGCAGAACTGGCTAAGATTCGTCGTGAAACCGAACTGGTAAATACGCGCATGACCGAAGCGGCTGAGATTAACAACAGTTTGCTTGCCGAGAAGGAAAAACTTAGTACGGCTGCTTATATCGAAAAGATTGCCCGCGAACAGCTGGGCTTGGTTAAGCCGGGAGAAGTACCGTATATTCCTTCCAAATAGGCGCCGTTTCTTGACACATTTTCATAGGCAAGAGTATAATATGGATTGCGGGCTCCGCCAAAAATAAAGTTAAAAAGTACGAAAGATTTTAAGGAGGAAGTTTGATTAGTATGTCCATTGAAGTTGGCAGTGTTGTAGAAGGAGTTGTGACCGGTATCACTAACTTCGGCGCGTTTGTCGAGTTGCCGGGTGGAAAAGTAGGCTTAATTCACATCTCCGAAGTGGCTGACGTATACGTCCGCGATGTAAAAGATTTTTTGAAAGAGCAGGATAAAGTTAAGGTTAAAGTCTTATCTGTAGATGATCGCGGCAAGATTGGCTTATCCATCAAGCAACTACAGCCACCTGCGCCAAGAAAACAGCATGCCAACGATTTCCGCCGTTCCAATCGGGTAAACAGTTTGTCATTTGAAGATAAGCTAAACAAATTTTTGAAAGACAGTGATGAGCGTCTGACCGACTTAAAACGCAACACGGAATCCAAACGCGGCGGCAATGGCGGCCGGGGCAGCGGCGGCGGCGGTGGTGGCGGAGCAGCACGACGGGCAGAGTAGTCATTTATAGTATTTTTAATTTGTTATTCGACAATAAGTGGAATGATATAACTTAATAAATAGAAGGTTAACCACTTGGCTGAGGGCAGCCAAGTGGTTTTTTGCATTTTACTTTTAGTCTTTGTCGGATTTTTTTTTAGATACAGAACTAAAACAGACAAATATTGTATTGGAAACTTATGTAAAATTTTATTTACAGTGCAAGACACTTATTACAGAGGTGAAGACATCATGCCAAAAGTATCTGTTATTTCACTGCCGGAGGAAATCTTACAGACGCCTTCCGTCAAACCGCCGGCAGAAACTGTACAGGTGGACAAGCCCGGCTTTCCCTGGCAGAATTTGTTTGATTGGGTAAAGGCGGGCGGTAGAGCTTTCTTCCATTATCACAATTTGCCGCTCAATGGGATGGCATTTCTGATAGCCCGGGTCTCCCTCCTGGGGGAACTGGCTCCGTTCGGCCTGGCGCTGTTTGCCGCCATTGCCAGCCTGGAGCGGGGACGGGCGCCGGTGGTGGGTATCTGGACCCTGGCCGGTGTGCTGAGCGCCGGCTTGTATCAGGAGGCAGTGCTATATCTGTTTGCTATGCTCCTATACTGGCGCCTGTCAGATAAGTTATCCCGGTATGAAAAAAAGACGCAGGCGGTACCCCTGTTTATGTTTGGCTGCGTATTTTTATGCGGGCTGGCGCTCACGCCCTGGCGGGATTCGGCTTTATACGGAATGATGACGGTGGTACTGGACGCTGCTCTATGTATGGTTTTGACCTTCATTTTTCAGTATGGTGCGCCCCTCTTTCTCGAGCGGGTCAAACCTCGCCAGGTAGGCAGCGAAGTCTTAATTTGCGGCATAATGATGCTGGCCATCGCCGTGAGTGGCCTGGGCAATATAACTGTATATGATTATAGCCTGCGGAATATTGCCGGTTCGCTGGTGGCCATGACGCTGGCTTTTGCCGGCGGCTCCGGGTTAGGCGCGTCGGTAGGCGTGGTTACCGGGTTGGTAATAGGCTTAAACGACGGCGATGCCGCAGCGGCCATTGCCCTGTATGCTCTGGCGGGAATGCTGGGAGGCCTGTTCAGGGGATTGGGTAAACCGGCGGTATTGCTGGGTTTTTTGTTGGGCAGCGCCATTGCCGTATTATACTTAGGACAACCGAGTGAATTGCTGCTGGCCTTGGTGGAAAGCTCAGTGGCCGGGGCGGCATTCATGCTGGTTCCTGCCGCCAAACTAAATCAATGGCGGGAAGCCTGCCTGGAAGAAATTAGCGATGCCGAAGCGGCTGAGCAGATAATTAATGTGGCTATAGACAAGCTTGCTAATATTGCCGACGTACTTAAGGATTTGGCCGGAGCCTTTGGAACCGGCAGCTCAGGGGAGCATGGCGCTTATCAGGAGCAGTTTCAGGAAGCCCAGCTTGCACGTATGCTGTCGGCTGTCGGCGAAAAGGTTTGCGGGCCGTGCGAGCGGCGCAGCGAGTGCTGGGACCGGGATTTTTACCAGACCTATCAAGCTATGCTGGCTATGCTGTCTTTGGCTGACCATGGCAAGCTCAAAGCCGGAACGGCACCGGATATTATTAAGGGACTGTGCGTAAAGCGGCAGGTATTGCTTGATTTGATTATCCAGGTGGCGGAGACGAACCGGACGCATTTATACTGGCATAAAAAGCTGGCAGAATGCCGGCATATTGCTATCGAGCAAATCAGAGCCACTGGTGTCATTATCGGTAATTTGGCCCAGGAACTGAAAAAAGGACCACAGAGTGACGGCGAGGTAGCTGAACTGCTGGCTGAGCGGGCGGCTGTGCTGGGGTGTCCGCTTACCGATATCCGGGTTACCAGTGAGCGGGGCAAAGTATGCGTAGCCGCGCGCAAAGAGGCTTGTGGCGGCGTGCGGGAATGCGTGAATACAATCTTGCCGGTAACGGCCAACCTGCTGCAGGAGAAAATGACTCTCCATGCATCGTGCGGCAATAAGCTGAGGAATAAGAAATGTCATTTACTTATGGAGCTGGATGAGCGGTACCAGGTGGAAACCGGCATAGCAACAGCGGCCAAAGCGGGCGGCAAAGTATCAGGGGATACTTGTACGGCCCAGCCTGTCGGCCGGGGACGGATGGCTCTCTTGCTAAGTGATGGAATGGGGAGCGGCGAAGCGGCCTCCCAGGGCAGCGGGCATGCTGTAAAATTTCTGCATAAGCTGCTGACGGCCGGTTTTGATATTGATACCGCAGTCAAAACCGTCAATTCCATGCTGTTAATAAAAATGCCGGGTGACTCTTTTGCTACCGTGGATATGGCGGTCATTGACACCTTCACCGGCCAAGCCGAATTCCTGAAAGTAGGGTCAGCCCCCAGTTATGTCAAAAGAGTGCGGGAAGTGACGACAATCAATCCGGCGGCGCCGCCGCTGGGGATACTGGACAACGTTGAGATTGAGCCTGTCAGGCGTATGCTGGCGCCGGGGGATATCGTCGTGATGGTGAGTGACGGCGTTACTGACGCCGCCCGCAGCGGCGAAAAGGAAAATTGGGTAGCCAATTTCCTGCGGCGTACAGGCAGCGAACGACCGCAGGATATTGCTGACAGGCTGCTGCGCCAGGCGATAGAATTGTCCGGCGGTGCCGCTAAGGATGACATGGCGGTATTGGTGGCCAGAATTGCCGAACGAACCCCAAAAGTATTGTAACATGGAAACTTCCGGGGGCTATCCCCGGGAGTTTTTATATTTACCCTGCAGGATGTATAAATTTGGCATGATCGCCAATAATAACACTACAAGGACGACAATTGATTGCTGTGAAGAGAACGGTGTGCCAGAACACTTTGCAGTGTTCTGGTTTTTAAAGTTGCAGGGAGTGGAGTGATGCAAGCCTATGCAGAGACTTTGGGACCTGACGCTGGTTGCGTGCGTGCCGGTAGCGTCATGTGTACGGCTCCGGCCACAGGCGCTGGCCGCATGTATAACCAGATTCGGGGGAGCGGGCTGCGCCCGGCGGCCGCGCGGCGCAGATCCGGTAAAGGTGAGTGAAGCGGTATGACGATTCGTGTAGGCTTACCGCAGGGACTGATGTATTTCCAATACGGGAATGTACTGGAACGTTTTTTGGCCGAACTGGGAGTGGAAGTGGTGCTTTCCGGGGAAACTTCCCGGCAGACGCTGGATTGTGGCAGTGTGCTGGATGAAATGTGCCTGCCGTCCAAAGTGCTTTTTGGTCATGCCTGTTATCTAAAAGATAAGGTGGATTATTTGTTTATGCCGCGGGTGGTCAGTATTAGCCCGGGACAATATACCTGCCCCAAAATTATTGGTATGCCAGATGTGCTTAAAAACAATGCGGGCAATATGCCGCCGGTCATCGATATCAATGTGGATATGCGCCAGAGAAGCCGGCAGTTATATGCAGCCATTATTGCTGTGGGGCGGATGTTCGGCCGCAGTCTGGCGGCCAGTTTATATGCCTGGTTTCGGGCCTGGCGCCTAAGCTGCCCGCTTCCCAGCCGGGCCGTGGACGGCCGGCCGCAGGTTGCGCTGCTTGGTCATCCCTACATTATTTATGACCGGCAGATTAGTCTGGATGTATTGGGAAAACTGGACAGGCTGGGGGTGGCGGCCTGTACGGCCGAGATGGTGAGTAAACAGGAAATTAACAAGGCGGCAGGCACGCTGGCAAAAAAGCTCTACTGGTCAAGCAGCCACCATGTTTTTGGTGCAGCCCGGGCGTTGATGACCGGTAATCCGCCGTTAAACGGCATTATTTTTCTGACCTGTTTCGGCTGCGGCCCGGATGCCATAACCGGGGAGCTCATTCGCCAGCAAGCACAGCGTCTGGCCATTCCCAGCATGCAGCTGTCGCTGGATGAACATACCGCTGAGGCCGGCTTTATTACCCGCCTGGAAGCGTTTACTGATATGATAAAACGGAGGCACAGCCGATGGTAGTCACCTTTCCGCACATGGGAACCATGAGCATCGTATTGCAAACCTTATTCACCGCTATGGGCTGCGAGATCTTGCCGCCGCCGCCCATGACCCGGCGAACGATGGAACTTGGTGTGCAGCATTCGCCGGAAACCGTATGTTTACCCTTTAAGATGACCCTGGGTAATTTTATTGAGGCCCTCGAACAAGGCGCCGATACGCTTGTAACCTGCGGCGGTAACGGACCCTGCCGTCTGGGCTATTACGCCGCTGTACAGCAGCAGATTCTGGCCGACTTGGGTTACTCTTTCCGGATGATTACCGTTGAACCGAGTATCAGCGGGATTTACCGGCAGCTTAAGACCCTTACTCCGCAAACCGGCTGGCGAAAAATCTACCAGGCTTTCCAGTTAGCCGGCGCCAAGATGAATCTCCTGGATGATATCCAGCGGGAAATACATAAAATTAGGCCACGGGCCCTGGCGGACAATGCGGTAGAGGCTGTCTGGCGACAGGCCGTGGCGGCAATCGGACCGGCGGCAACCTGCCAGACACTGCAAGCGTTGCGCGGTGATTTATTGGCTAAATTGCAGACCATAAAACTGAACGACAGGGCGACGCCGCTGCGCATAGCTCTGGTTGGCGAGATTTATGTCATGCTGGAGCCGTTTGTCAATCAAAACCTGGAACAGTGCCTTGGTTCGATGGGGGTAGAAGTATTCAGAACCATATCTTTAAGTGACTATGTGCGGGGACACCTTCTCTGCCGGCGCAGCTACCTTGAGCTATACCGGCAGCTGGCAGCTATGGCTGAACCGTATCTGGGGCATTATGTCGGCGGTCATGGTTTGAAAAGTATTGCGTTTACCCTTTTAAAAAAGCAGCAGGGTTTTGACGGCATCATCCAGGTATATCCGTTTACCTGTATGCCGGAAGTGGTGGCGAAAAATATTCTGCCCCGGGTAAGCCAGGATGTGGATATGCCTGTGTTGACACTGGCTTATGATGAACAGACCGGTGAGGCGGGAATTAGGACCCGCCTGGAAGCTTTTATCGATTTACTGCACTACCGTAAAATAAAACATTGGCAAACTATACCGGGAACACCTGGATAATGAATTTTTTGGCAGGAAATTGCCTTATATGGCGCGAATTGACATCTAAAATGGCTGGCGGAGGGTTAGCATGTCAATCCTTTTGGAACAAATTTTAGACATAACCATTCTGGCTGGCGAAATTATGCTTAAAAACGGCGCCGAGACAAGCCGGGTGGAAGAAACCATGTTTCACATGGCGCGGGCGCTGGGGGCTGTCAAAACGGAATGTTTTGTGATACCTACCGGCGTATTTTTGACCATTACCGACCGGGAAGGGCGGACCAGCACCTTAATGCGGCGGGTTCATGACCGGACAATTAATCTCGACCGCATTGCCAAGGTGAACGAGTTATCCCGTCGTTTGGCTGACCGGCGGACTGATTATGACACGGTATACTGTCATCTGAACCGGATTTCCCGCGAGCGCACCGGTTTTTCCCTGCTGCCATCCATGCTGGCCTCCGGGGTAGTCGGCGGGACGGCCGCCATTCTTTTAAATGCCGGTGTATTGGAGAGTCTGGCAGCCTTTGCCACGGCCCTGGTTGTTCGCTATATCGCCCATATTGTTTCCCGTCTGCACGGCGTAAAGTTTACCTTTGAATTTCTCGGCGGGATGACGGCTGCTCTGGTCGGCATGCAGTTTGGCTATATTTGGCCGGAAATCAGCCCGGATACCATCGTGGTGGGCGGCGTCATGCCGCTTGTACCGGGCGTGGCCATTACCAATGCCATTCGGGATGTCATTGCCGGCGACCTGTTAAGCGGTCTGTCGCGCGGTCTTGAAGCGGCGCTGACGGCGATAGCGGTATCAATGGGCGTTGTTATTATTTTGGCGGTCAGTGCGTAGCGAGGAGGACACCATGCTGTTCATTAAAATAATGGCCGTTTTTGCCATGAGTAGCGCCATCGGTGTATTGTACCGCATTCCCCGCAGTCGGCTTATCTATGCCAGTGTGACCGGTGTGGCCGGGTGGATGCTCATGTATTTGGTCGTGCAAAGCGGCATCAGCAGTATTATGGCTAATTTCCTGGGCAGTATGGCTGTTGGGGTGGTTGCTGAATTTTTGGCCAGAACCTTAAAAACCCCGGCAACTGTTTTTACTATACCCGGCTTTATTCCGCTGGTACCGGGACGGGAGGCCTACACCGCCATGCGTTTTATGGTGGAAGGAAAATTTAACGAAGGGGTAGCCATGGGGATGTTAACCTTATTAACCGGCGGTGCCATTGCCTTTGGCATTTTTGTAAGTTCTACGCTGTATCGCTTAGTGCGCATGAGTACAGAATATCAAGTAGAAGGCCGGGAACAGTAATATGCACATGATTGTAAAAAACTGGGTTGACAGCCATAACCTGCTCAGCCCCGGCAGCCGTATTCTGGCCGCCTGCTCAGGCGGCCCTGATTCGCTGGCGCTGGTACATATTCTCAACCGGCTAAGAACAGAGTATTCCTTTAGTTTGGCTGTGGCTCATGTTAATCATATGTTCCGGCCGGAAGCGGCGGCGGAAGCCGAATTTGTGGCCGCCTTTGCGGCCGGCCTGGGTCTAGCGTGTTACGTCACTGCCATCGATGTACCGGCTTATTATAAAGCCCATAAAATGTCACCGGAAGAAGCCGGCAGAGTGCTGCGGTATCGCTATCTGCGCCGGGTTGCGGCTGAATGGGGCGCTGCCTTAATTGCCACCGGCCATCACCGGGACGATCAGCTGGAAACAGTACTGATTAATTTTCTACGTGGGGCCGGCAGCGGCGGTTTGCGCGGCATTCAGCCTGTCAGCGGCGGTATCATCAGGCCGCTTTTGCCTGTCAGCCGCCGGGAGATTGAGGAGTATTGCGCAGCCTGGCAGCTAAAACCACGGCAGGACAGTTCCAACTTTGCAACCGACTACCTGCGTAACCGTGTCCGGCTAATGCTGCTGCCCGCGCTGGAAGCCGATTATAACCCGGCTATCCGCAAGGCAGTATGGCAATTGGCCGCATTGGCCGGGGATGAATATGATTATCTTCGGCAGGAAGCCAAACGGTTATGGACTACCGTTGTGACGGAAGCGGACAGGCTTACTATCGGCAGTCAGGCGCTGGCCGGCGTGCATAAAGCCCTGCAGCGCGAAATAATTCGGCTGGCTATTGAGAAAAAACGTGGAACTTTAACAGGAATAAGCTTTGGCCATGTGGAAAAATTACTTACTATGGTATTATCAGGAACCGTGGGGTCGATATTGACTCTCCCAGGCGGACTTATCGCCTATAAAACCTATACAGGTGTTGAACTGGGGCTGATAACCGATTCGCATGAGTTACCTTCGGTAAAGCCAGCGGGGCTTGAAGCCGTACCGCTCGCTGTGCCGGGGATAACGCAGGCCGGTGATTTTGTCATTGGGGCAAACCTGGCAACCGCGTGTCAGGTTTACCCGGGGCGGCAGACCGCAGTATTTGATCTGGAACAGTTAAGCTTACCGCTGATCGTGAGGACACGGCAGCCGGGGGACCGCTTCCGGCCGCTGGGTCTAAACGGCAGTAAAAAGCTGAAAGAATTCTTTATTGATCAAAAAGTGCCTGCAGCCGAACGCGATACCATTTTACTCATCTGTGACCAGCAGGAAATCATTTGGGTGGCCGGCCATCGCCAGGGTGAACGTGGCCGGATTACCAGCACGACGAAAAAAATCTTGCAGTTAAGCATTACTAAACGGGAGGATTTCTGAATATGAGTAATAATATGATGGCTGATGTGGAGAAAATATTATTTAGCGAGACTGAACTGGCCACCCGGATAAAAGAATTGGGGCAGGCAATTACTGCGGATTATGCTGGTAAAGAAATTTTAATGATTGGCGTATTGCGCGGCGCGGTTATCTTCATGTCGGATTTGGCCCGGGCGATTGATTTGCCGGTAGCCGTTGACTTTATGGCGGTATCCAGCTACGGAGCGGCAACCTCGTCCAGCGGTGTTGTCCGGATCTTGAAAGATCTGGATGAAGACGTGGAAAATAAGCATGTGCTTATTGTTGAAGATATCATTGATTCGGGGCTGACCCTAAACTATCTTATGGAGAATCTCTGGTCCCGCAAACCGGCCAGTATTAAAATCTGTACCTTGTTAAACAAGCCTGACCGCCGCAAGGTAGAGGTGCCGATTGCCTATAACGGCTTTACTATCCCGGATTATTTTGTCGTCGGTTACGGACTGGATTTTGCGGAGCGGTATCGTAATTTGCCGTTTATCGGGGTATTGCGCCCCGAGGCTTATCAGAAATAACCGACCTGGCTTTTAGGCTTGCAGGTTAGCCGTTCAGCTTCCGGGGAAATTTCTAAACTTCAGCTAGCTAAGTTGGGAATTTAGCCGGGATAGTTACCGGATAAATGTTTTTGTTTAATTGTCAATTTTTACTTAGTATGCTATAATTATGCGATATGAGTGGTAAGAAGTTCTTTACGCAGTTTTTGTGGTCCAGCGAGAGGAGGGCTACTTGTTGAACAAATTTTTTCGTAACGTTAGTTTCTATCTGTTGATTATCATTATTGCCATTTCGATAATCGACTACTATTCGTCACGAACGACACCCAAGCAGGAAATCAGTTATACACAGTTTCTCAAGCAGGTTGAGGATCAGAAGGTCGAACGGGTAACTATCGTCGACAACACGATTCGCGGCAAGCTCAAAGACGGACAGGAGTTTGCCACGATTGCCCCCAATGATCCTACTCTTATCAACCAGCTGCGGGATAAAGGTGTAGACATCAAGGCGGAACAGCCACCGCAGCCACCCTGGTGGACGACGATTTTTTCCTCCATCCTGCCTATGCTGCTCTTAATCGGGGTATGGTTTTTTATCATGCAGCAGACACAGGGCGGCGGCAACCGGGTTATGTCTTTCGGCAAATCGCGTGCCAAACTGCATGGCGAGGATAAAACCAAGGTAACCTTTGGTGATGTGGCCGGAGCGGATGAAGCTAAGCAGGAACTGGAAGAAGTTGTTGAGTTCCTGAAGCACCCGAAAAAGTTTAATGATTTAGGGGCGCGTATTCCCAAAGGCGTGCTGCTGTTTGGACCGCCTGGCAC
>JAEZQV010000205.1 GCA_023441125.1 Bacillota bacterium | reverse complement strand
GGAAGGGGTATGTACAAACAAAGATCATCTAAAAAGTCTGGTCTTGATTACCAGCAAGATGACGCTTTAATCTCCTCCTCATCGCTCGTGAGTAAAACGGTGATTGTTCGTCAGGCAGTTCTCCTGGCTCTGGATCCTCGCTTACCCAAACCTTCCCAGGACTAATCATCCCAGTGGTATATCTTGGGTTCGCTCCCCATTACAGTGGCGGGACCGCGCCGGTTTTCCACCGGTCTTCCCTATTAAGCCTTTACAGGCACCTGTTCCGATATTATGAAATTATTCAGTGTTATTGTAGCAGACATTTAACTTCCCGTCAATCAGAATATAAAACAGGGTAGGCCTTCCCGTTCCTACAGAATAATCAGGATATCCAGGCAGTAGAAAAGTAAAGAAATTACTGCATATAGAACAAAAAAGAATAGTACTATTGCCTTTTTCGGCAGCAATGAAGCGGTGGAGGCGGCCCTGGACCCTGTCAGCATTGCCAATAAGCAGCCCCGGTAAAAATCTGCGTGCGGAAGCGTCCCTTTCGCGCTAACGCGTAACCGGCAAAAATTGCTTACAGCCGCTCGTCCCCAAATCTTTGGGAATAAGCGGCTGTAAACCGGTCTAATATTCCTTAATACTGCCAGTCGCCGCAAGTTAAGTTCCGGTGCGGCGATTATTTCTTATTTGAAGCTTAGCACTCTTTGACCGTTGATGGTTTTCAGGCCTTTGTACTGCTCAGCAGCCTTGCGGGCCTGCTGCGCCAGGATGGAATGGGAGGCGAAGGACTTTGACAACGCCGGCTTGCAGCGTTAAACCGGTAGTCTTGTCAGGGGCCACAATGGTGGCTCTGAGTTCAGGTTGCCGTTGGGGCCGAAGCTGCCATCTGAGCGGCGGTAAATTGCTTATCGGCAATAGCCGAGCCGTTGGGCAGGGTTGAGAAAATGTCAATCGGCGTCCCTTTGATGAACTCACCTTACTTCACTGCGAGGGGGAAGTCAGATTGGCCACGGTGGTGTAGTAAAGGCCGACGACCATGTTGGTTAAGTGGAATCGTAGTTGCCGAGGAACACATAGGCGTGGTTGTCGTCAACAATGCTGATCCCATTAAATTTCAATTGACTATTGGCGAGGGGTATAGCGGTTTCCAGTTCTTGCCGATACCTTGGCATAATAGTTTCGTATGCGTAGGATGAATAGTTAGTGTATTTAAAATCCCCGTCGCTCTGATCCCGGTTGATGCCGATCATCAAGCTGCCTTCACCCAGGGGAGTGTCAACTTGCAGGCTGTCGGTATAGCCGCCCCAGGTGCGTTGCCCGAATTGGGCGCTCACATTGACGTTGCCGGGGCGCTTGGTGACGATATTGATGACCCCGCCTATGTAGGTGCCGCCAAACCGGGCCGGAATGTAACCGAGGTAAACCTCGACCCGCTCAAAAATTCTTGACCGGGATGGTGGAAACGTCGGCCGCCGCATCGCCGCCCAGGTTAAACAGCACGCCGTCGACGAACACGCCCACCGGGGCGGCCGTTGAGCCCCGGACACTGACGGTGGTGTACTGGCCCACTGGCCCTTACCGTTGACTTCCCGGACATGTGTGCGTCAAGGGGACAGGTCCTTTGGCACAGCCATTCTTCTAATCATTTCACGGTTCATGCCTAATATCGCCGCAATCCCTCTTAGAGATAGATTGGATTCCCAATAAGCACCTTTGCCAGATCATTTCTCAGCGATTATTTTGCTATATGAAAATTCTTGAATATTTTCCCGACCATGTGTCAACGAACCTGTCCCCATGACACACGCCCCCTCTGTCGATGAACCTGTCCTCGTGACACGGGAGGAAAAGAGCCGGCAGCTTGCTTCACCTGCCAAGCTGCCGGCTCTTTTTCAGACGGTAATTGCTGCTTATTTAAAGCTCAGGATTCTTTGACCGTTTACAGTTTTCAGGCCGGTCTTGGCCTGTTCGGCTGCTTTGCGGGCTTGCTGCGCGAGGACGGTATGCGAAGCAAAGGATTTGGCCACGCCGCTGCTGAGGCTGGCGGTGCGAGTTGAGGTCTTGTCCGGAGCAAGGATAATCGCCGAGTTCAGGCTGGCATAGGCGCCATAACTGCTGTCGCTCAGTTGGACTGCGCTGAAGGATTTGTCGGCAGCGGTCGCAGTGCTGGTAAGTGCGCCGGCGAAAATGTCGATCTGATTGCCTTTGACAAACCAGAACCGGTTGCTGTCGGCATAAATACCCCAGAGATAGCCGGAGGCGTTGCTGATATTGCTAACTGGGGTCCAGGCGGACGGAGAAGCGAGATTGGCCACGGTGGTGCGGTATACGTTGCCGTCCATATTCCAGCCGGCATTATAGTTGCCCAGGAAAACATAGGCATTATTGTCATCGACAATGGTGATGTCGCGGAAATCGCCGCCCATGGAGGCTGTCTTGGTAACTGGAGTCTTGGTGAAGGTAGCCAGGTCAATGATGTCCAGACGGGTTTCGGCATTGGAACTGCCGGCATTCTGCATGCCGCCCAGGGCGCAGACATACAGCTTGTTGTTGTACTGGTCAAGGGTGAAGGCGTTTTTGCCGACGGTCAAATAGTTGACATAGGTCAAAAGGCCAGTTGAGCTGTTAATGTATAATTTTACAACAACGCTGTCGGAATATGTCGTATAGCTGCCGCCCGGATTGACGGTAAACAGCGCATACAGATAATCGCCGACAACGGTTAAGCCTTCACCGTGAACCGAGGCACCGGCTGGTACGACTGAGGTGGGAATGCTCGGCCAGGCTGTCGGAAACTGGTAGCTGGTTGTTTGCGTATAGCCACTGCTCATATTAATCACTGAAATTTTTCCCAGATCATAGCCGGTAGCGTATAAGAAATTACCTTTGGTAGCTACCGCGTGCAGATTTTGCACACCACTCCAGGTGTTTTCAGCAAGCGATGGCGTCCATGCAGATGCAAACGGATCAATGATTTTATTAGCTATCAAGGTTGCCGGAGCGCTCACATTATACTGGCGCAACACTAGGCGGCTTTCGTTGCCCTGGAAGAAGTTGAACAGCGCCGGGTCGCTGTTTAAGCCGCTCACTTTGCCAATTTGGGCTGTGAAGGTTGTCGGTGAGGCGGTCCGATCGCCGTTGATGGCGCCGGCGGCGCCGGCAGTATAACTTGAATTAACCACCGTGTAGCCGAATAAATTTTCTGGAGCCGCCAGTACGGCTGAGCTGCCTAAAACCGACAGGGTCAGGGCCGCGACGATGACCCGTTTGAGAAAGCCGAATTTCTTGTTCATTAATTCATTCCCTCTTTTCCTTCGATTTTGTTCGCCTAAAAAATCCGGGATACTACCTGCTTATTGCCCTCTATCATCTCCTTTCACCGGGAACTGCCTTGCCCTTTGCATGCGGGACATCACCTCCTTTGCAGAAATATGTCAACGCTAATATTTGTACTGCAGCGTCGCGTAATAGGTGCGCCCCTGGATGGGATATTGCAGCAGGCCATCGAAGTTCTTGGTTTTGCACAGAGACTCCGGCCCTTTATTAAACAAATCATTCACACCGGCCGTTAGCTGGAAGTCTTTGTCCACCTTATATTTGACCCCCAGACCCACGGTTGTCAGCGCGCTTTGGACCTCGTCCATGCTGTACTTATTAAAATACATTTCCCCCACATACTTCATTTCGGAGAAAATTGCCAGCCGGCTGTCCGGCCGGTATGTCAGCCGGACAGAGCTCTCCCACTCCGGCGTGTAGGTCTGCTGTATTCGGGCATAAATAGGCGGCGCGTTACTGGTGGTGGCATTAGATTGTTCCCAGGCTTTGGTATGCAGGTAGGTGCCGGCTAGGTTCAGGTCCCATTTGTCCCAGTTGAAATTGCCCTGCAGTTCCAGGCCATTGGCCCGCCCTTTGGACGAATTGGTGTACGACCAGAAATCCAGGCCGTAGCGGTACAGTTGCAGCAGATTGTCGGATTTGCGCCCGAAATAGGTTAACTGCACAGTGGATGAGACGGCGCCCAGCAGCTTGCCGTCCCAGATGGCCGACAGGTCCCACTGGGTCCCTTCCTCCGGCACCGGGAACATGCTGCCATAGACCTTGCCGTCGCCGGTGCTGTTGGGCCGGGGCAGGATGCCAACGCCGTCGCCGGCGATCTCATACAGGTTGAGCAGGCGGTAGTAGGTGCCGTAAGTGGACCGCAGCGTCAGGCTGTCGTCCACCTTCTTCTTCAGCGCCAGCTGCCAGGTGACCTTGTCATTGACCTGGGAGTCCTCCTGCTTGACCCAGATATGATTTTTATCGATCCATTTTCTGGGCGGCCCGGCCGCTCGGCCCATAACGTCGGAATAGTTGTAGCGAATACTGGGGGTCAGCCAGAGATCGGCCGCCTGGTTGAGGGTAATGGTATCCTGCAGTTGGAGATTGAACAGCGTCTGTTCATAATAGGACCGGAACCGCAGGGCATTGGTAAGCTCATCATCCATATCCAATTTTTCCATCCCGTTGCCATCAATATCCAATTTCTCCCTGGACCAGTTGGCCAGGAACTCCAGCAGGTGCTTGTCGCCGGCTTTAAAAGTGCCGTCAATGGCGCCGCCCAGGCGCCGGGAATCGTAGGCGCTCCATTGTGAAAATATCTTTTCATAGCTGGTAGGGTCCAGGTTGCGATAGCGTTTATCCTGGTCCAGATAATTGACCTGCCAGCCCCATTCCAGATTACCGGAAGTATCCCGCCGGCCCACCTGCACATCCTTGGTGGTCAGCTCCTGGAGTTTCCGTTGAAACTCCCCGGGCATGTCGTAAGCCGAATAAGCAGGAGTATCAATATCAGCCACCAATGCGATCGGTGTCGGCAGACCCCGGTCGATTTTCTTCCAGCTGCCTTTGACCAGCCAGTGGTCGTCCTGCCATTTGATAATGGCGTCGGTATTTTTGTAATCGTTATTGCGCCGCCAGCGGGTGGCGTTCTCGGAAAGCTCGTTCTTCTCTTTTAACCATTCCGCAGTACTCGTATCAAAAGAATTTTTAGCACTATCCAGCTCTGCCTTTGCAGCTTGATTGTATTGTTCTTCAT
>JAEZQV010000191.1 GCA_023441125.1 Bacillota bacterium | reverse complement strand
GTCAAAGCTTGCAATCTTTTCAAGGAAGACAATATCCTCAAGCAGTATCGGGCCACATTCCCCCGCAGTGATGGAATGCTGATCATCCGGCACAGGCGCCCCCTGGTTGCTGGTAAGAAAGCGTTTCGGCATAATCCTTCTCCCCCAAATCATATTCTGGTATGATTTATATTAATTTAGGGATTATTTATGATTAGAATTACTGCCTTTCGCCTGATTTTACGTTCTTTTTACCAAATAGAATCCATCCCGAAACGCCTACACTCGAAGGTTGCCGGTAAACCAGGCTTCGGCAAATTCCTCAGACCAGTCTTGCCGGCAGGCCTGTAAAAAATAGCGAATTAGCGGTATGCACATGGTGCGGGGATCGTCCAGATCTTCCACTTTACCGTCTATGCGAAACAAGGTTGACCGATGTTCAATCTTTAGCCTGTCCAAACCGTTGGTTGTCCATTGCAGGGTTGTTTCGGCAAGATCAATAACCTCAAACCACAGCCGGACCGGTCCCCAAAAGCCAAGCGTAGTGTAGGTCTCGGAGTAAAAGCGCAGCGCTTTGACCCAATCCGTTACCAGCCATTGCAAGGTCAGGGGTTCTTGCGGCAAAGTGTGAAAACCCATACCGTACATGATATCGCCGCTCTCATAAATTTTGATGCCAAAACTATAGTCCATGCCCGGGTTAACGCCCTCAAACCTGTCAACAAACGGGCGGAGCAGATTCCCGTTAAACCAGTCCATGTAATGGCCGGAATTCAGCTGATCCCGGTGAATGGATAACGTATTGGCAATTTCGGGATTATTGACCAGGGGCATACAGGTGAGCAGAAACGAACCCCAGGGAGCCGGATCGAACAGAATTTTTTCCAGTTCGGCATACCGTTGACGAATGCTGGTTTTCGCTAACGCAGATACTGTATACATATCGCGGATTTCCGGTTCTGTTAAGGGAACGTTGTCCTGATTGCGCCGTGCATAATAATAGATCCGTTTATCCCAGTTTATCGCATGCGGTTTGATATGGCTTTCCGGGACATAGGCTACTATGTAGTACCCGCCTTGCTGGGCGTCCACTTTGTACAGATAAAACTGCAAGCCCGGTGCAATGTTGGTTCTTAAGATTCGCGTAGCCTTATCTATTAATTCCGGGTCAGCCAGCGGCGTCAACTCGGCAGCGATTGAGCCAAGATCAGGATGTTTTTCTTCCTGAATTCCATATATGATCATACCGCCATTGCTATTGGCCAGAGCAGTAATATCCTTTAATAATTCACGCCGTTCTTTCGGCGGCTCAAGATTAAGCTCCCGCTTATAATCCAGGCGCTGGTTTTCCGGTATCCGTTCCCGGCAGAGGATACGCAGGTCATTTTCGTCCCAATTTTCCGGTGATTTTCTAATCGGTAGTAACATGTGATTAGCCCCCGTTAATTATCAAGTTAAGTATTGATTCTCCAATAAATCAATAAACCCTGTAAAGGCTCGCCACAAAATAACTCTTGGTGCGCCACGGCCGCCAGCTATAAAAATAGGCTTTTGCAGGAAAATTTTATTCAGTGTGTAAGCTATTAAGCAAGCAACTATTGCACAATCACGCCAATCGCTACGGGTAGTTTCTTTTCGTTTGAAACATAAACAGCTAGAGGTGGTGCTCATGCTGTCTACCGATCTGCTTTTAATTGCAGTCATCCTGACAGCTCTTATCTTTATACTGACCAACGGTCTGCATGATGCCAGTTCGGTAGTGGCCACCCTTATCGCCTGCGGCGCGGCCAATCCCGTGCAGGCGGTTTGCCTGGCGGCTGTATTTGGCTTTCTGGGCGCAGTGACAAGCGGCAGCGCTGTTGCCAATACCATTGCCACAGTTGTTGCGGTACCGACAGAGGCGCCTTTGCTGACTGTGCTGCTGGCCGGGCTGATCGGGGCGGTACTATGGAATCTGGCAACCTGGCAGTTTGGCTTGCCCTCAAGTTCAACCCATGCTCTGATTGGCGGCGTGGTAGGCGCAGTGTGGGCGTCCCGGGGTGCCGATTATATTTTGTGGGGCTGGAGTGAACTACTGGGCCGCAACCACCAGTTAATTGGCATTGCCAAAATCATTGCCGCCCTATTACTGTCTCCGCTTATGGGACTGGCTGTTGCTTTTGTCTTGCAAAAAACGGCCAATTTCTTATTGCGAAACGCAGATTTCCGGATAAATATCTGGCTTAAAAGGCTGCAGTGGCTTATTGCCGCCCTGTTAGCCTATAGTCACGGCGGCAACGACACGCAAAAAATGGTTGGAATTATTATGCTGGCACTGGCGGCAGCCAGTTACCCGGCTGGCGCTGTTGCTCCGGTTTGGATTAACGCGGTGGGGGGCGGTGTTATGTTTGCCGGTACACTGCTTGGCGGTTGGTCAATTGTCAAGACCATCGGCCGAGGCATCTACACAATCCGGCCCATCCACAGCTTAAATTCCCAACTGGCGTCAGGCGGCTCCATAATCTTAGCCACCCTTCTGGGCGCACCGGTCTCAACCACCCATGTTGTTGTCGGCAGTGTTGCCGGCGTTGGCTCAGCCGATGAGTTTCGTATGGTGAACTGGCAGATTGGCAAAGAGATCATTATCGCCTGGATTATTACCATGCCGGCGTCAGGCGTGGCAGCGGCGCTGGTATACTATCTGCTGCTACTGATATAAGAGATGTTAGGAGGTTTCACTCATGGCCGGTCATAACTTTTGGGAAAGCTTATTTCCCTTAGAACGGGATTTCTATAAAATGATAAGCGATCAGGCCGAGGCCACTGCCGACGGGGTGAAGAAACTGCTCAACTGGCTTACCAGCAGATCGGCGGAAGATTACCAGCTGTTATTTAAACAGGTGGCTGAGGCCGACCAGATTCGGTTTACCATGGAGGCCAACCTGATTGAGGCTTTTGCCACGCCGTTTGACCGGCAGGACATTTATTCCCTGTCGGTGGAAATGGCCAGAATTGTTGAGTACACCAAGTCTACGCTGTATGAAATGGAGGCCTTTGCCATAGACAGGGATCAGGTCATTACGGACATGGTGCAGCAGCTCCATACAGGCACAGCCGGACTGGCCGCGGCAATTAAAAGCCTGCAGGCGAATCCTTTGCAAACCAACACACAAATAATCGATATCCGTAAGGTTCAGGCGGCAATCGAAGAGCAGTACCGGACCGGTATGGCGGCATTATTCCGCAGCGCCGATATCATAAAGGCCATGAAATACCGGGAAGTATACCATCATATCAAGGATGCCGCTGTCCACTTAGGCTATACAACAGATGCTTTGCACAAAATTGTGGTTCGCCTGGTATAACAGAAGAAACATCGCTGTTGTCACGGAGCCTTGCTGAGCAATTTGACCAACTTTGTTAATAGGCCTATCAGCGGATGGCTGCGGTGCAGTAAAGCCTTAATTTCACGGATGTGCTGCACCGCCTTTACCGGTAGGGGATAGTTTGTTTGTTGGGGTTGGTTAGTGTTTATGGTATTCTTCGCTTTCTCCAATATGTCGCTGAGATTATGAGCGCAATTATTAAGTTGTTTTACCCGTATAAGTAAATGCCGCCAAAGTTTTCGCCGCCGTTCAAAGCCGGTGGCAGCGGCCGTGACCGGCTGCCGGAAAATATAATATTTCCAGCCTTCCAGGATAAACACCACCGGCAGCACAACAGCCATGGTGGTGGTCATGATCTTCAAGGTCAAAAAGTTGGAAGCCGCATTATAAATGCTGAGATTCCACTCCGGATTGAGACTGGAGATGATAAACCGGGGAAACAGGCCGCTAAAGATAGCGGCTGTCATCGTTATTATCGCCAGCGTACTGCAGGCAAAGCTTCGCCGATACCGGCCCTGCCTTAAATAACGGTAGCAAAGAGCCAATGCGACCGCGGCTACGGCTAAGACCGCGCTGGCAAACGGTTTGCCGGCCAAATCGGTATATATAAATGTTAAAACGACGAAGCCGGCCACCGTGAAGAGTGCATATTTACCGGTAATAAGACCGGTTTTTCTTAGCTGCAAAATAAAATGCTCATCCATTTTCAGTGCGAGATAAACTGTACCATGCAACAAAAATACCAAGACAAAGACCAAACCGCCGCTCAGCGTGTACAGGCTGAACAAATTACCCAACGTGCCGGTATATTGTTTCTCTCCATCGATCGGCAACCCGGCTAACAGGCCGCTAATGGCCATCCCCCAGAGAAAAGCAGGTATTACTCCGCCCCCAAAAAGAGCCCAGTCCCAGAACCTCCGCCAGCGCCGGTCATCGGCCCTATTGCGCATCGCAAAGGCAGCACCCCGCAGAATCAGCGAGGTGAGGATGAGCAGCAGCGCCAGATATAAACCGCTAAAGAGCGTGGCATAGACATGGGGAAACCCGGCAAACAGCACGGTACCGGCGGCAATGAGCCAGACCTCGTTCCCTTCCCATACCGGGGCCAATGTACTGATAATCGCCTGCCGCTCTCTGTCCGCGCGTCCCAGGAACGGGAGAAGCATGCCAACCCCATAATCAAAGCCTTCCAATACCAGATAGCCAGTGAAAAAAACACAAAACAGCCAAAAGCATACAGCATTTAAATCCATATGCCACCAATTTCAGCCTTGCAGTTCATTATCAGGGCCATGACGGATTATTCTCCTCATTACATAGAGTGCCGCGACAGCAATGCAGGCATATACTGCGGAAAATGTAAGCAACGATGTCCACACGCTGGTAACCGAAACAACCTTAGAAGCCCCCTGCCCGGTCAGCAGTAAGCCGTATACCAGCCAGGGCTGCCTGCCCATTTCGGTCATAGCCCAGCCCAAAGTCACGGCCAGATAGGGTAGCGGCAGACTCCACATCGTTACTTTTAATAAGACCGGGCAAGCGTCCAGCTGCGCTTTTCGCCAATACCAGCACTGCACTAAGGCCAGCAGGACCAGCAGAAAACCGATACCCACCATAATCCGGAAACTCCAAAACAATAACGTTACTGCCGGTATATAATTCCCTGCACCGTATTGTTCTGTATACTCCGCTTGCAAGTCATTGATTCCCGTTACAGGCGTATTAAGGCTATTGTAGGCCAAGAGGGAAAGTCCCGCCGGCAGTGCCACCTGAAAAGTATTCCGGTGATTTTCTTCATCAATCCGGGCAAAAATCACAAAGGGAGCCGGTTCCGCCGTTTCCCACAACGCCTCGGAGGCGGCCATTTTCATTGGCTGAACACGGGCCAGATACTGATTATAAAAATGTCCGGATACAATAACAAGACTAGTCGACAGGAGCGCACAAAGCAAGCCTGATTTGAAGCAGCGGATAAACAGGCCTGTATATTCCCGGCGAAGCAGATAATAGGCACTGACAGCCATTACAAAATACCCGGTGACCACAAAACCGGACAAAACGGTATGCGTATACTGATAAAAAAGATAGGGATTGGTGATTAGCGCCGTCAGCGAATTGAGCTCCACTCGCCCGTGAATAAATGCATGACCTACGGGATGCTGCATAAAAGAGTTGGCCGACAAAATCCAAAATGCCGAATAATTGCTTGCCAACGCCACCAGCCAGCCAGCGGCAAGATGAGCAAGTTGAGAAATTTTGTCCCAGCCATATACCCAGATACCGATGGCGATTGACTCAACGAAGAAGGCAGTTAAAGCCTCAAAAGCCAACGGCGGTCCGAATACGCTGCCCACATAGCGGGAATACTCCGACCAGTTCATGCCGAACTGAAACTCATTGACCAAACCGGTAACTACACCGACCGTGTAGTTAATAAAAAATAGTTTACCCCAGAATTTTGCGATTATCTTACTGCGCTGATCCCCGGTTCGGATATAATGTGTTTCTATAAGCGCCAGGAGAACCGACAGTCCCAGGGTA
>JAEZQV010000168.1 GCA_023441125.1 Bacillota bacterium | reverse complement strand
CGGCGGTATGCTGGCCGCAACGGCACTGGGAATATTCCTGATTCCGGTGCTGTTTGTCGTAGTGGAAAAGATCACGGAGCAGCTCATAAGCTGGCGCAACGGGCCAACAAGCGTTAACAATAAAGCGGATGTGAATAGGCAGGCGTAGCGCCGCTTCCGGCTGGACAACAAAGAACTCCGGGCTCAGCCCGGAGTTCTTTGCTGCTAATACTCCCAGAACATTCTTTGAATGTCTTCAGGGTTGCTGGTTTTGGTGAGAGCCAGCATCAGCAGGATGCGCGCTTTTTGCGGATTGAGATTATCGCCGGCGACAAAATGGTATTTATCATCATCGGCTTCCCCATTGCGGGCTACAATGCCGTTGCCCACACGGGCGCTTCTGACAATCACAACGCCTTTTGCCTGCGCGGCTTCAATCGCCGGGTATTCGACCTTGCCAATACTGCCGTTACCGGTACCGGCATGGACGATGCCTTTAACGCCGGCCTGAGTGAGAGCGTTTATCACATCGCCGGTATTATTGGCGTAGTGATAAACAATATCAACCCGGGGCAGGTCAGTTAACTGACTGATGTCAAATTCGGTAAAAACGGTATGTTTGCGCAGCGGCGCTCGGTAGAATACCGGTTTGTCCCCGGTGAAGAGCCCGAGCGGGCCAATTTCCGGGGCCCGGAAGGTATCAACGCGGTCGGTAATGGTCTTGGTGACATCGCGGCCGGCGTGGATGGTATCATTCAGCATTACCAGTACGCCTTTGCCGACCGCTTCCTGGCTGCCGGCCAGGATGGTGGCGCGATAGAGATTAAGCATGCCGTCGGCGCTCATAGCGGTAGGCGGGCGCATGGACCCGACAATGACGACCGGTTTTTCGCTTTTTACAACTAAATTGAGAAAATAGGCCGTTTCTTCCAGCGTATCAGTGCCATGGGTTATGACAATTCCGTCAACATCGTCCTGCGAGAGCAAGGTGTTGACCCGTTTGGCCAGTGTAAGCCAGACTTCATTGGTCATATTCTCGCTGGCAATCTGAGAAATCTGTTCGCCGCTGACATTGGCGATCTTCTTAAGCTCAGGAACATTGTTAATCAGGGCGTCAACCGGGGCAACCGCCGCCGTGTAGCCGACCGTAGTCGTGCTGGTTGCGCCCGAGCCGGCAATGGTTCCGCCTGTGGCCAGAATTTTGACATTGGGAAGTTGACCGGGTGTTTGCGCGAAGCATACAGCTTGCAGACTGAACACCAACACGCAGATGATAGCCAGGGAAATATAAGCTCTCCGGTTCAAACAGGACCCCTCCTCCTAAGTTGAATTTCATGTTAATTATATTAAAGCTGGGAGATTTTATGAAATTCCATACGGGCGGAAATTTTTCATTTATGTTCAAATTGCTTGCATGTCCTTGATAGGCGTACTTATTTTGAATAATTTAAAAATTTGAAATATTTTTCAGAAAAAGCTATTAAATATGCCTTTTGCACTTATTATAAGCATGGGTGACATTGGTGGCGCCGGGGTATTATCAGAAACGGGCCAAAGGCATCTTCGGCCAGGATACGGAAGCGGCGCTGCGGGCTTTTCAGCGGGATTACCGATGAAAAAACCATGAAGCTGCTTAACCTGTAAAAAAATGCGACAGGGGGAGCAACTTTTTACAGCACGGTTTATAAGCCGGAATTTGCGTAAATTTACTAATTGCCGGCTGTATTTAACGATTACTAAATATTATTCAAATATAATTTAGCTAAAGCACAGGCGCTGTGCTTTAGCGTAGCGGGACGTTAACCAGCTGCTAAAAGGAGAGTAGAGAAATTGTGCAGTCTGTAATTCAGCTTATGGCAATAGAAGTGTTAACCTTACAGAAGCTGTTAAGCAAGCTCATGGAGTACTCCTCGGTTGTCCGCTGGAACTACTCTAAGATCGTAATGGCCGGGGCCGGTGATTATCAATGGGAAGACTTGGACGATCAGGGGCGGAAGGTGCAAGCCCAGTTGCTTAGCGCCTATAGCCGCTTTAGCAATTTGGTCCGCTTTTTAACTACCGGGCTGCCCGGAGAGCAGCAGCAGCTTTTAGCGTTGTCGGCACATAAGGTTTTTGCGGTTATTAATCAGAACGGCTTTCTGGTTAAGATGAACAAAGAAGAATTGTACCAGCAGGCGATGAACGCTATTGACAGGCAATATCATGCGCTGGCGGCAGCCTATGCAGTAACAGATGACAGCTGCCTGATTATTCCTGACAGCAGTGTCTTGTTTGTCAATCCGGAACTGGAGAAGTGGCAATTCACGACAGTAGAAAAATTTAAAATATTGTTATTGCCGGAGGTTATTGAAGAACTGGATAAAACCAGCGGTAATGATCACGCTAAAAATAAAATAAAAAACAGTATCTTAGAGTATACAAAGGCGAAAAATATTGCAGGTGCGGAGCTGAATACCAAAAATGTAATTCAATTTGTCAGCACTTTGCCTAAGTCAGAAGACAAATTACCTTGGCTGGACACGAATAACTGTGAAGACAAAATGATTGCCGCTTATTTCGCCATTGTCAAGGCAAATCCGCACACGCAAGCAGTGCTGGTAACCAATAAACCGGCTTTAAAAGAGAAAGCTCTCCTGGCCAATGCGATTTGTGGCGACCCGCCACTGCGTAGCCCTGCTGTTCAGCCTGTTGATAAAGCCGCGGCAGACAGCAGTCCGGTTCAGAAAAAAACGATGGATGATATGCCTCTAAAGCCTACACCGCCAGCTATTCAGCCTAAAAATGAAAAGCCGGCCAAAGGCAAACCCGCCAGAGGGCTTGCGCCGGCTATACCACCCCCTGAGCATAAGCCGCTCATGGTCACCCTGCCGCCTAATATACCCCAAATACCGATAACTGGCCACGGTAAACCCAAAGGACCAAAAGTCAAAGCGCCAAAGCTTAAACAAGAAATTTTTAACCCTAACAGCAGGACTCTCCCGCAGAAAGATGCTAAAGCACCGCTCATAAAAACCAAATAAGCTGCGAGCAATAGTTAAGGATAAACTAAAGGAGCCGGTATAAGTCGGAACGGGTTTAGCGAACAAGCCCGTAAAAAAGACTGATAACCGGCTCCTTTTTGCTGCCAGAAAGGAAATTAGCGGTAGAAATCGAAGTAAAGTAAAAAAACATCAGTTGCAGGACGGGGGGATATTTGCCATGTGGCTTCTATACGGGTTATTATCGGCGGCAACAGCCGCCCTGGTGGGCATTTTCGGAAAAATCGGCTTGCAGTCGGTCGACGCGAATACGGCAACCGCTGTGCGGGCCGTTATTATGGCCGTCTTTTTGCTGGGCGTGGGTTTTCTGTCAGGGCAGTATCGACCAGATTCCGGCGCTGCTGGCCGACAGGAAGACTTTCGGTTTTATTGTGCTGAGCGGCCTGGCCGGCGCCCTGTCGTGGCTGTTTTATTTCCTGGCGTTACAATACGGCAAAGTAGCCCAGGTAGCCCCGATTGACAAGCTGAGTGTGGTTTTGGCAACCATCCTGGCAGTACTGTTTCTGGGGGAAAAGATCAGTTTCCTGAACGGCGTCGGGGTCGCGCTGATCGCCGCCGGCGCTATTTTAGTTGCGCTGAGTTAGGCGCGCATCGCCTTGTCAATGCGTTCCAGTCCCTGGATGATGTTTTCGCGTGAGGTTGCATAGGAAAAACGGAGATATTCATGGTTCTCACCGGCATTGCGCTCGCCGAAGGCCGAGCGGGGCAGGGCGGCGACAGCGGCAGTATGCAGCAGGTAATGCTGCAGGGCCTTGCCGTCAGCCAGTCCCAGCTTTTGGCAGGCTGCGGTTACATTGGGAAAAACATAGAAGGCGCCCCGGGGAATTTTGCAGGAAAACCCCGGTATGGTATTTAAGCCGGCGACGATTAGATCGCGTCTGGCCCTGAATTCGCCGACCATGCTGTCTACGAAGTCCTGCGGGCCGGTCAATGCTTCCAGGCCGCCGTATTGTACGAAGGTATTGGTGCAGGACTCGCAATTGGTAATCAGGCGGGCAATATGAACGGCCAGATCCCGGTGCATGATGCCATAGCCCAGCCGCCAGCCGGTCATGGCATACGTCTTGGAAAATCCGTCCAGGATAATGGTTCTGTCCCGCATGCCTGGCAGGGAACCGATGCTGGCAAAGCTGCCGTTATAGATTATCCGGCTGTATATTTCGTCGGACAGTACCCAGAGGTCATGCTGACAGGCCAGCGCGGCAACATGCTCCAGATCAGCGGCCGTCAACATGCCGCCGGTGGGATTGTGCGGACTGTTGAGAATGATCAGCTTGGTTTTGGGTGTGATCAATTTGGCCAGTTCGGCAGTATCCAGGCTGAAATCCCTTTCTTCCAGAATAGGGGCAGGCACCGGCACACCGCCGGTAAAGCGAATAACCGATTCATAGATGGGAAAACCGGGATTGGGGTAGATTACCTCATCGCCCGGATTAACCAGCGCGTGCAGTATATAATAGATAATAGGCTTGCCGCCGGGAGCTACCACCACTTCATCCGGCGTTACCGGTAGGGCGCGGGTTGCGCCAATATGGCCGGCGATCGCTGCCCGCAGGGGCAGGATGCCGGCTGACGGACTGTAATGAGTGAAATTATCCTGAATGGCCTTAATGCCGGCCTGTTTGATATTTTCCGGGGTGTCAAAGTCCGGTTCGCCAATGGCGAAACTGATAATATCGCGGCCGGCAGCCTTAAGGCGGTTGACTTCGTTCAATACTTCAAATGCGTTTTCGGTACCGAGATTGGCTAAACGACTGGCTAGTTTCATTAAGAATTACCCCTTCCGGATATGCTACCATACATATTCGAAAAAACAGGACAAAACTCCTTTGTCAACAAAAAAACTATCAAATGCGGGAGCCTACTTAGATGATGCGCAAATATATTGTTTTTATTTCGCCCAGTACGGAAGCGGCTGCTCTGGCAACGGCCATGACGGCTGGGGAGCAGGATATCGAAATTGTAACAACCCGGCTGCATGAAGGCGTAAAGGCGGCCCGGGCGGCTGTCCGGGCCGGAGCGAGGGTACTCATCAGCCGGGGCTTCACCTATCATATGATTGCGGAGAAATTACCGCATATTCCCTTGGTCGAACTGGAATTCAGCGGTTATGACATCCTGCGGGCCTACCTGGAAGCCGGGAAAACCGGTAAAGCGATCGCCATTGTTGATTCCCAGGCGGTTGTCGAGGGGGTCAGGAGTGTTGAGGACATTCTCGCAGTGACGGACAAAAGCCTTAAAATCGTTGTCAACAGCTACCAGGATTATGCCGTGGGCATTGATCAGGCAGCGGCGGCCGGCGCCGGCTGTGTGATCGGCAATCAGGCGATCAGTCAGCGGGCTGTGGCCAGGGGCCTGGGCGGTATTGTCATCGGCTCCGGCCAGGAAGCGCTCAACCGGGCTTTTCTGACGGCCAGGCATCTTTTGGCAGTTGAACAGCTGCGGGATGCCAATGCGCAACAGATTGAAACCATCATTAATTCTGTGGACTACGGCATTTTGGCGATTAACAAAGAGGCCGGTATCACCGCCGTCAACAATGAGGCCGACCGCATCCTGAATTTGGCCGGAGTTGACGGAACGGCCCGGCAGACGCTGGTTGGCCGACTGCAGCGGTGTATGGCCGACGGTGACAGCCATATCGGCATTATTGAAAAGATCGCGCCCGATGTGGAGGTTGTGGTTAACTATCATTCCATTATTTCCCACGATCAGGTTATCGGCGGCGTGGCTACCCTGCAGGAGCTGGGGCACTTTCAGGCGGTGGAACGCAAAACGCGCGAAGAACTGGCCCGGCGCGGGCGCATGGCCAAATACAGCTTTTTGGACATTAAATCCGAATCAGCGGGCATGCGTACCGCTATTGCCGATGCCAAGCGGTTTGCGCGGTATGATGATACGGTTCTCATCCTGGGAGAAACCGGCGTCGGCAAAGAATATTTCGCCCATGCCGTTCACTTGGCCAGTGACAGAAAGAACGGGCCCTTTGTCGCGGTGAACTGTGCAGCTATCCCGGAAAATATATTAGAAAGTGAATTATTCGGTTACGCCGAAGGGGCTTTTACCGGCGCGAAAAAGGGCGGCAAAACCGGGCTGTTTGAACAGGCGCACGGCGGAACCATTTTTCTGGATGAAATCGGGGAAATGCCGGAAAACCTGCAGGCCAGGCTGCTGCGGGTGCTGCAGGAGCATGAAGTCTACCGGCTGGGCGATGACCGGGTTACACCGGTGGATATCCGGGTGATTGCCGCTACCAACCGGGATTTGCCGGCGATGGTGGCGGCCGGGAGATTCCGTGAAGATCTTTATTACCGGCTCGATGTACTGACGGTGGAGATACCGCCGCTCCGCGAGCGGAAACCCGATATTGCCATGTTTATCCGGCTGTTTCTTGCCGAATTTAACGTTAAATACCGCACGGCCATTGCCGGGGTGGCGTCGGCCGGCATGGAACTTTTGCTGCAGTATGACTGGCCGGGAAATATTCGCGAATTGCATAATATTGTCGGCCGGCTGGCGGCGCAGACGGCTGAGCCGGTTATTACCGTCGCGGAAGTCGGCCGGGTACTCAAAAGTAAGCTGCCTGCCGGACAACCGGTGACGGAGCGGCGCGTTCGTCCGGTTGACGCGGCCGCCATCCGGGCTGCCCTGGCGCAAACAGACGGCAACAAACAAAAGGCAGCTGAACTGCTGGGCATTGGCCGAGCGACCCTGTGGCGGAAACTGAAAAGGCTGGAGTAATGTATCATTTGTGAAAAGGAGATACTGTTTCAAATGAAACAGTATCTCCTTTTCACGGTTTTCACGGCGGGCAGGAAAGCGGCACGTAAGTTCAGAAATTATCATAGTCAGACGGGTTGCCAGGGCAGCCGCTGCATAGAGATTTAAGTTTGGCATATAACTTGCATAACAGTAGTACGGTGACAAATATGTTATTCGAGGAGGTAGTGGAATTATCATGAGTCATATTGACGAGTTAGTAAAGATTGCCGGCAAAGAGAGCATTTGTACCAATCAGGCCGACCTTATGTGTTACGCCTATGATTCTTCGCTGGATTCCCAGCTTAACAAGTATCTGCCGGATGCTGTCTTTACCCCCCGGTCGGCTGAAGCCATTGTGCCGGTCCTAAAGTACTGTAACGAGCACAATATCCCGGTCGTACCCCGGGGGGCAGGTACCGGCCAGTGCGGCGGTTCGGTGGCTGCCGGCGGCGGTCTGGTCATCGACATGTCGGCCCTTAACCGGGTGCTGACAGTAGACACCGACAATTTGCAGGTCATTATTGAGCCGGGAGTTGTGCACGCGGACCTCAATCAGCAGCTGGCCCCGCTGGGCTTTTCCTTTCCGCCGGACCCCGGCAGCACCAAAATGGCTACCATTGGCGGCATGATTTCCTATAATGCCAGCGGGATGCGGGCCATGAAATACGGTACGACCCGGGAATACGTACTGGGTCTGGAAGTGGTGCTGGCTGACGGCCGGATTATTACCACCGGCGGGATGAATTGCCGTTCGCTCAAAACGGCTTCCGGTTATGAACTGACCAAACTCTTTGTGGGCGCCGAAGGCACACTGGGCATCATTACCAAAGCCCGCCTCAAGATTATGCCGTTGCCTGAGAAAAAAGGAATTGCCGTAGCAGCCTTTAAGGAACTGGGTGATGCCGGTAAGGCGGTGGTGGAAGTGTTCCGCAATAAGATTGTGCCTTCGGCCATTGAAATTCTGGATAAGTCGGCGATTAAAGCCGCCACCATGTATAAGCCATCCATTACATTGCCGGATAACGCTGCGGCCGTATTATTTTTCGAAGTGGACGGTCCGCCGCCGGGCGTGGCCTACCAGGCCCAGAGAGTGGCGGAGGTATGTAAGTCGATCGCCATGGAGGTTAGCTGGACAGATGAGCCGGCGCAGGTAAAAAGCCTGTGGGAGGCGCGCAGTGTTGTCGGTGCGGCCAGCGGCCGGGTACGGCCGGGCGCTACCCGGGTATATATCGGTGAAGATATCTGTGTGCCGATTACTAATGTCGGTGCTGCGCTGGAAGGCATCCAGGCCATTGGTGAAAAGTACAATACCATTATTGTCACCTATGGACATGTGGCTGACGGCAACTTCCATTCGGCTCCGGTCATCGACCTGGAAAGCCCGGAGGAAATTGAACGGGTGAAAAAAGTCGGCGATGAAATCCACGAAATGGCCTTACGGCTGAATGGCACCGTGACCGGCGAGCATGGCATCGGCCTTGTGCGCGCCAAGTATATGGAGCGGGAACATGGCCCGGCGCTTGACGTTATGCGGACCATCAAACAGGCGCTTGATCCCCGTAACATTTTAAATCCCGGTAAAATGGGCCTGTAGAAAGAGGTGAACAACATGAATGCAGACGCATTACGCCGTGTCGTCAATCAGTGTGTCCGGTGCGGTCAGTGCCGGTCGGCCTGTCCGGTATTTAAAGAGCTAAGTGACGAGTCGGCGGTTGCCCGCGGCAAGCTGGCGCTATTGCGCAGTTTTCTGGAGGGCAAAGCTGTGCCGACCGAAGAACTGCAGGCCATATTGGGTAAATGCCTGCTGTGCAAGACCTGTTCGGCCCAGTGTCCCAGCGGTGTGGCCGCCGACGAGCTTATCCTGGCCGGCCGTGAATTGCTGGCGGAAAAAAACGGGCTTTCCCCTGTCAAGCAAGCGGTATTCAGTCTGCTAAAACACCGCGCCTTGTTTGACTTTTGCCTGAGTATGGCTTCCCTGGGCCAGGATTTTGGCATTAAACGCCTGCCGGGTAAACGGCTGGGGGCTATTGCCCGCTTTCCCATGCCGGGGCTTGCCCGGAGAAGGATCATCCCGCCTTTTGCCAGCCGGTCGCTGCGCAAAGAATATCCGGAAGTAATTAAAGTAGCCCGTCCCAAAGCCAGGGTGGCTTTTTTCACCGGCTGTATGGCCAACTATATTTATACCGGGTCCGGGCGGGCCACCATTGACGTTCTCCTGGCCAACAACATTGAGGTAGTGCAGCCTAAATACCAGCATTGCTGCGGCTATCCGGTATTTACTGCCGGCGATGCCGCCGGCGGACGCTTATTGGCCAGACACAACATCGATGTCTTTGCCGAACAAAAGGTGGATGCCGTTATTACCATCTGCGGCTCCTGCGGCAGCGCCTGGCGGCACGAATATGCGCGGCTGCTGGCCGGGGATGAAGCCTATTTGCAAAAACTGGCGGCTATTTCCAAGAAGACCTATGACATCGCCGAATACCTGACCGAGGTTATGCCGCTGGACAAGGCGGCCATGGGTGAAGTGAAGGCGCAGGTAACTATCCATGATCCGTGTCACCTCGGGGCCCGCGGCATGGGGGTTACCAAACAGGTGCGGCAACTGGTGGCCGCTATTCCGGGCGTTACTGTCACTGAGATGAAGGAACCGGGACGGTGCTGCGGTTCAGGCGGCAGCTTCAATCTGGTTCATTATGAACTGTCGCGGGATATCAATGACCGCAAAATTGCCGATATTGCCGGTACCGGTGCTGATTTGGTCATTGCCGGCTGCGGTTCCTGCCGGATGCACCTGACCGACGGCCTGGAGCAAAATCATGCTCCACAAAATGTCATGCATACTATTGAATTAGTGGCGCAGGCTTATGCTGCAGGGCGAAAACACAAAGTGCAACCCAATATTTCCTGATATGTACCTGATTAGAAAATGGAGGAGACGTAAGTGGATATATCTATCATATCGTTGATTGCTTTAGTAATTGCTATCGTTGTTAGCTGTATTTCGCCTAAGAACATTGGTATTATGGCAATCGGCCTGGCCTTTATTGTCGGTCATGTTATGGGCGGCATCAAACCTGACAAGATTATTGCCGGTTTTCCGATCAGCCTGTTTATGACCCTGGCTGGCGTAACCTACCTGTTTGGTATTGCGCAAGTTAACGGCACCATTGATAAAATTACCAAATATGCTGTAAAAGCAGTGCGTGGAAATGTTGCCCTTCTGCCTATCGTAATGTTTTTTGTTGCTTTTGCCTTGTCCGCTATGGGGCCGGGCCACATTTCCATCATTGCTCTCATGGCGCCGGCAGCTATGCTGCTGGCCGAGGAAGTGGGCATCAGTCCCTTTCTTATGGCACTGATGGTTGGTAATGGTGCTCAGGCCGGCGGTGTCTCGCCGATAGCCCCTACCGGGGTTATTGTCAATAGCCTGGCAGCCAAAATCGGTTATGCAGGCATAGCATTCCCGGTGTTCTTTAATAATGCTCTCGGGCACTTTGTAATAGGTATAATGGCTTATCTGCTATTTGGCGGTCTGAAGCTTTGGAAAAAAGGCGCTTCTAATTCCCAAGCCAGCGCTATCGCCAATATCAAAGTGGATGTGTTTACCAGCCAGCAGCTTATGACTCTGAGCGGTATCGGTTTGTTAATGGTACTGGCTTTAGGTTTCAAATTCGATGTGGGTCTTACCGGTTTCACCATTGGCGCCGTTTTAACAATTTTAAATGCGGCTGATGAAAATCAGGCCGTAAAAAGCATGCCTTGGAATACGATCTTAATGGTCTGTGGTGTTACCGTACTCATCGGTCTAATGAAAGATGTCGGCGGCATGGCTTTGTTCTCTAATTTCATTGCCCAGTTCTCGACTCCGAATACGGCCACTTTGGTGGTTGGTTTTGTTGCCGCGATTATTTCTGCGTATGCCAGTACTTCCGGCGTGATTCTGCCGGCGTTTATACCGTTGGTGCCTGATTTGGTAGCTAAAATGGGCGGCGGTGATCCGCTGGCCATCATCTATAGCATTGTATTGGCCGGTCATTTGGTCGATGTCAGCCCGTTGTCAACTAACGGCGCTCTCCTGATTGGCGCTGCCGGGCCGAAAACTGACAAGCCAAAACTGTTTCGCAGCATGATGATCTGGGGCTTTGCCATGGCTGTTGTCGGCGCCGTGCTCAGCTGGCTGTTCTTTACCGTGCTTAAAATCTAACTGACGCATTTATCGGAGGTATTGTTGATGACGCTTATTATTAGTGCTGCAACCTGGGATAAAGAACTAAAAGCCGGCATGAAGCAGGCCGATTTAATTCCGCTGGCCCGGCAGGCCGGGTGTGGGGGTGTTGAATTTCGCCCTTATTGGACAAAGCCGGCAGAGGAAATTCCTGAAGTGGCAGCAACCTTAACCCAATATGGCATGGTATGCAGCTATGCTTCCAACGAAGCCATTCTGGCGTCTGCCCGGGAGCAAACCCTGCAGGCCATCCAGTCGCTGCAAGCCGGTCTTGCACTTGCAGCCCGGCTTGGCGCAAAGGTTTTACGCTTTAATATTGCCAACGGTCCCTTTGACGCCGGTTTTATCAGCCAAACCTGGTGGGCCGAGGCCCTGCGGCCGGTTTTGGCCAAAGCCCGGGAACTGGCTATTACCCTGGCGGTGGAAAACGGTCCGGATGCCAAAAAAGGCGATCCGCTGCTGTTTAAAGAGGTATTTGCCGTACTGCCGGCCCTCAGGCTGACCTATGACACCGGCAACTGGCTGTATGCCAATACCCGGCCGGAGGCGGCGCTGACGCTGTTCCAGGCGCAGGTGGGATATGTCCACCTGAAAGACATTGTCTGCGAGACCGGCACGCTGAAACACAGCCATCCCGGCACCGGCCTTGTTGATGTAAAAGGTTTGAAAACAAGGCTGGAGGCCGGCGGTTACCAGGGCCTGATGGCGCTGGAATTCCCCGGCGGCGATGCGCCGCTGGCACGGGTGGCCAGCAGCCTGGCTTATTTAAAATAGACTTTGAACAGGCAACCTCCTATTGCGGAATTTCCCGACGGCAATAGGAGGTTTTTTCCTGGCGGAACGGAGGCGGCCTACGTTAATAATTTTGTAGATATTTCACAACAATTATAAAAAGGGTTTTGCCGGCCCGTGTCAAATATGAAAAGGAGAAAATATTCTTATTACATATATAAAGTGGAGAAAATCTCCAAGGAGGTGGTGTTGCGTGACATTATTTTCGCGCATTCGTATGCAGAGCAATCAATTTACCGCATCGCAGGAGAGGATTGCGCGGTACCTGCAGGAACATATGCAAGAGATTATCAATTTGCCGATCAATGAACTGGCGGAGCGCTGCCAGGTTGGCGATGCCACCATTATCCGCTTTTACCGCCTGCTGGGGTATGACAATTACTCCATGTTCCGCATTGCTCTGGCCAAAGAATTGTCCGAAGAGGAAGTACGGCCAATTTATGAGGAGGTAGAGCGTGAAGACCAGCCGGACACGATTATTCAGAAAGTGATCCGGTCCTCGGTGCAGGGGATAGCCGACCTGGAGCATCAAATCAACCCGCAGGCCCTGGAGGATATTGTGAGCCGGTTTATCAGGGCCTCGGTTGTTCATGTAATCGGCTTGGGGGCCTCCGGGATCGTGGCCCAGGATGTCATGCATAAATTCCTGCGGCTGGGGATTAAAATCCACGCCTATACCGATTCGCATATCATGACAATTGCCGCCGCCACCGCCCGGCCGGAGGAAGTCTTTTTTGCCATCTCGCATTCCGGTGAGACCACCGATGTGCTGCGCACGCTGGAGCTGGCCAAGGAGCAGGGCTGTTTTACCTGCGCTTTGACCAGTTATATTGATTCCAGTATTACCCGGCTTGTTGCCGCGTACCTGCTGACCTGCACCCGTCCTACCAAAATGCGGTCCGATGCGATGATATCCCGCATTGTTCAATTGGTGGTTATTGATATCCTCTATGTTATGGCCGCGCTGGAGCTGGGTGATACTGCCGTGGATCGTGTCAACCAGTCGCGCATTGCCTTAAAGCCCTACCGTAATTTTAACAGATAGCCCAAAGGAGTGGAGTTCGCTTTGAAGAGCACAGGAATGATTGTTATCGCCGATGATTTAACGGGCGCCAATGATACCGGGGTGCAGTTTGCCGCCCAGGGATTAGCAACGGAAATCCTGCTGGAAGGAGCCAGCCTGGCGGCAACCAACGCCACTGTTGTCGTCATGGACACCAATAGCCGGGCTATCCCCCGGGAGCAGGCCTATGCCAAGGTATATCAGGCTGCTGAGCAGGCCCGGCAGGCCGGGTTTACGCATTTCTACAAGAAATTAGACTCTACTTTGCGCGGGAATGTGGGTGTGGAGATAAAAGCCATCCTGGATCTGGGCATGCATGACTTTGCGCTGGTCATGCCGGCCTTTCCCAAAACAGGCCGCACAACCATTGGCGGGCATCACCTGCTGAACGGCGTGCCGCTTTCGGCCAGCGAGATTGCCCGGGATCCCAAATGTCCGGTCAACGAAACGGTGCTGCCGGAATTATTGCAACAGCAAACTTCTCTGCCTGTCGGGCACATCGGTTTTGCCGCGCTTGCCCAGGGAGAGGCGGCAGTGGCCGGCGCAATCCGGCAGTTTTTGGCCGAGGGAATCAAAATTATCAGCAGTGATGCCTGGCTCGATGAGCATTTCAGACTGGTAGCGGCGGCTGCTGCCGGTATCTCCGGGCAGATCCTGTGGGCCGGAGCAGCCGGTCTGGCAGAATTTCTGCCGGCCTTGTTCGGCTGGAATGAAAAAAGCAATGCGCGCAAACCAACCTTGGTCATTGCCGGCAGCGTGAGCGCCGCCACCCGCGAACAAATCAAGGCCCTGATAGCTGCGGGACACATCTGGCTACAAGTGGAAATGGCTGACTACCTGCCCTGGAATCCGGCGGCCGGGCTGCCTTGCGTGGAACAGACGATCCAGTATCTGCAGCAGGGGAAAAGTGTGGTGCTTACGTCAGGCTGTCAGCCGGATTCTGTCAGTAGGGCGGCCGCTGCGGGGGAAAAGCTGGGGCTGTCCAAGGTTGAGGTAAGCAATATGGTTGCGGAAATTCTTGGCTGGGCCGGCGCCGCGATCCTTAACCGGCAGGCGGTAGCCGGGGTGGCCCTGACCGGCGGGGATACCGCCGTAGCCGTTTGCCGCAGCCTGGGCGTGACCGGCATTCGGGTACTGGAGGAAATCGCCCCCGGTATTCCGCTGGGAGAAATGAAAACAGCCCAGGGGCAAATGCTGCGGGTGGTTACCAAAGCCGGTGCCTTTGGCAGCCAGGATGCCCTGGTTAAGGCAACCCGTACATTACAGCAAAGGAGTTAGCCGATGCAAACCAGCAACGGGCGCCTGGCGGCAAAGGCGCGCCATGGCGAAAAACATGCAGGCTAAGATATTATTAATTGCTCCCTATGACGATCTGGCCAGTTTGGCGCAGGCGGCAAGAACTCAGTTTGGTCTGGAATTTGATATTCAGGTCGGTTTGCTGGAAGAGGCCATCGAAGTAGCCCTGGCCGGCGAGAAAGCCGGCTATCAGGCCATCATCAGCCGGGGCGGCACGGCGGCAATTATCCGGCGCTATGTTAATGTGCCGGTGGTTGAAATCAAGGTGACCGGCTATGATATCCTCCGGGTATTGTACCCGTACCGTGAAGCGGATACCACGGTGGCGATCGTGGGGTATAGCAATGTCGTTTTTGGCTGCCGCGCCGTCAGTCAGATATTAAATATATCCATCCGGGAATTTCTGCTGAATGTGAAAATCGAACAGCTCTATGACTGGCCGGTGATAAGCCGGCAAGTCATAAAGCTGCTTAAAGCGAACGGCATAAAAGAAGTAGTGGGGGATGTTGTCGTCCAGAGCAAGCTGCAGCTGGCAGATTATAATATTAAGCTGATTACCTCCGGCCAGGAGGCCTTGCTGCAGGCGGTGGAGGAAGCACGGCAAATCATTGCCGTACGGGCAAAGGAAAAACGCGAAGCCGAACGGTTGCAAACCATTTTAAATTTCGTGCACGACGGCGTCATTGCCACCGACGAGAAAGGTCTGGTTACGCTGATCAACCCGGTTGCCGAGCAAATTTTTCATTTGACGAAAGAAGAAGCGGTGGGACGGTATATCAGTAATGTGATCCCCAATACGCGGATCGACACCATCCTCAAAACCGGCGTGGCCGAGCTGGACGATTTGCAGAAAATTCCGGACGGCCATATACTGACCAACCGGGTTCCGATTCAGGTGGAAGGCGGCATTAAAGGCGTTGTGGCCACCTTTCAGGATGTTACCAAAATCCAGAATGCCGAGCAGACAATCCGGCAGAACCTGTACAGTAAAGGACTCTATACCCGCTACAGCTTTGCCGATATTCATACTGCCGACCGCCAGATGGAGCGGCTGCTGGCGATAGCCGGAAATTATGCCAGGACGGATGCAACCGTGCTCATCCAGGGTGAAAGCGGTACCGGCAAAGAACTTTTGGCCCAGAGCATTCATCAGGCCAGCCGCCGCCAGCACGGCCCGTTTGTGGCGCTCAATTGTTCCGCCTTGCCGGCTAATTTGCTGGAAAGCGAATTGTTCGGCTATGCCGAAGGGGCGTTTACCGGTGCCAAGAAAGGCGGCAAAGCAGGGCTGTTTGAAATTGCCCATAACGGTACCATCTTCTTGGATGAGATCGGCGATATCGACAGAAGCGTGCAGTCCCGGCTGCTCAGGGTGCTGGAAGAAAAACAGGTGATGCGGCTGGGCGCGGATACCATCATCCCGGTTGATATAAGAGTCATTGCCGCCACCAACGTAAATCTCAAAGCGGAAGTTGCCAATGGAAATTTCCGGCTCGATCTGTTTTACCGGCTTAATATCCTGAACCTGGTCATCCCGCCGTTACGGGCCCGGACCGGCGACCTTAAACAGCTATTGCATTATTTCCTTGATAAATACAGCGACAAATACGCCAATCAGGCAGTAACACTGCCTGATGAGGCAATGACTATTTTCCTGGAACATGACTGGCCGGGAAACATCCGGGAATTGCGCAACATTGCCGAACGGATTGTTATTTCCTCGCCCGGCGGGGGGGTGGCCGAGGCGGAAACCCTGCGGCTGATCATGGAAGACCTGAAGAGCAGCAAGACCAGCGGCTGCCCGGGCGGGAGCGGTGAATTTCTCCAGGGAACGCTGCAGGCGATAAAACACAAGATTATCCTGGCCGTGCTGGCCCAAGAGGATTATAACAAAAGCCGGGCGGCGCGACGGCTGAATATTGACAGGGCGACCCTGGATAAGTATTTATGATTTGCTGAATTTTTCAACTTGGGGTTGCTGAATTTCTCAGCATAGCATCATAGCGATTCGCCCAATTTATATCGTGCCGGCATTGGCACGATATTTGCTTATTATTCTGGTGGTGCAACTGCTATAGAAAATGAGAGGAGAAAAACTATGAGGTTTAAAGGCTTTCGACGCCCGGACGGCAGCGTAGGCATTCGCAATCATATCTTGGTTATTCCGTCCGTTGTTTGCGCCAACCGGGTAGCGCGGGGCATCGCCCAGATGGTTGGCAATACCACCTGGGTCGAGCATCAGCACGGCTGTACGCAGCTGGGAGCCGATGCCGCGCTGACAAGCCATATTCTGACGGCCCACGGCACGCATCCCAATGTGTACGGGGTAATCGTCGTCGGGCTTGGCTGTGAAACGGTAAGGGCGCAGGCTATCGCCGCCGCCATCAGCAAACAATGCCCGTATAAGCCGGTGGAACTGATTATTATTCAGGATGAAGGCGGTTCGGTCCAAGCTACCGCCAAAGGCGCCAGCGCGGCCCGGGAAATGGTTGCCCTGGCATCCCGGCAGGAGAGAGAATGGCTTGACGCGTCCGAGCTCATTATGGGCACCGAATGCGGCGGTTCCGATGCCTGTTCAGGCATGTCGGCCAACCCGGCCCTCGGGGCGGCCAGTGATAAGCTGATTGACGCCGGCGGCACGGTTATTCTGGCGGAAACAACCGAGATTATCGGGGCCGAGCATATTGTTGCCGCCCGGGCCGTTAATGCCGAAGTGGCGGCAAAATGCTACAAACTGATTGAACAATGCGAGCGTTCGGCCAACAATATGGGAGTCGACATGCGCGGCGGTCAGCCTACACCCGGCAATATCGAGGGCGGCTTGTCCACCATTGAGGAGAAATCGCTGGGGTGTATCTACAAGGCCGGCACCCGACCGCTTGAGGATGTGATTGCCTATGGCGCTCCTGTCAGCCAAAAAGGCCTGGTGTGGATGGATACACCCGGTCAGGACATCGAGCAAATTACCGGGATGGTTGCCGGCGGCTGCCATATTGTCGTGTTTACCACCGGCCGGGGTACGCCCTGCGGTTCGCCGGTTGCGCCAACCATCAAGGTGGCCACCAATACGGCCTTATATGAAAAAATGAACGACAATATGGATATCAATGCCGGCACTATCATCAGCGGCGAAGAAACAGTCGAACAGGTTGGCGGACGCATTTTCGACGAACTGCTGGCCGTAGCTTCAGGCCGGCTGGTAAAAGCGGAAATTCTCGGGTTTAATGATTTTGCCATCCGGCGGATCGGTCCCACCATGTAGCCGGATGGTGAGCAAGGAGAGGAGGCTGGCTAGTGGCTGGCAGCAGTGCGATTGTTATGAAACCGGTGGATAATGTGGCCACCGTAGTGGAGAGAACAGCTCCCGGCAGTGAAGTTGCCCTCGCCGTGTCCGGGCGACAAACCGTAATCTGTGTGACCGAGCTGATTCCATTCGCTCATAAATTTGCTCTTACGGACATCAACAAAGGACAGCATATCATCAAATATGGTGAAGTTATCGGTATTGCCACGGCCGATATCAAAGCCGGGCAGCATGTTCATGTGCATAATCTGGAAAGCTGCCGCGGGCGCGGCGACAAAGGGAACTAATTTTTATATTTTGGGGGAGTTTATAAATGAGAATTAAAGCAGGTCTGGAACGTATCCCTGGTGGGCTGATGATGGTGCCGCTATTGTTGGGGGCCGTAACCAATACATTGTTTCCCACAGCGGCCAAAACGTTCGGTTCGTTTACCGGGGCGATGATGACCGGCGCGCTGCCGATCCTGTCGGTTTTCTTTTTCTGTATGGGAGCCACCATTGATTTTAAGGCGACTCCCTACATTTTGAAAAAGGGCGGGGCCCTGCTCGGTTCCAAGATATTGGCCGGAACGGCACTTGGACTGATCGCGGCTCAATTTATGCCGACCGGCATGGTAGAATCGGGTTTGTTTGCCGGTCTTTCGGTGTTGGCTATTGTCGCATCCATGAATGATACCAATGGCGGCTTGTATATGGCGCTGATCGGACAATACGGCAAAAAAGAGGACGGCGGCGCCTATACCCTGATGAGTATGGAATCAGGCCCCTTCTTTACCATGCTGACCCTGGGCATTGCCGGGCTGGCCGCCTTTCCGTGGGAGGCTTTTCTGGGGGCGATCCTGCCGCTGCTTATTGGTATGGTGCTGGGTAATCTGGATAATGAATTGAGAGATTTCGTCAAGCCGGCCATTCCCATTTTGATTCCTTTCTTTGCCTTCGGTCTTGGCAATACGCTTAACCTGCAGACGGTTTGGAAATCAGGGTTGCTGGGGATACTGCTAGGAGTAGGCGTAGTCACGGTTACCGGCATAGTCCTGATACTGGCCGACCGGCTGACCGGCGGCAACGGCATCGCCGGCATTGCGGCGGCTTCCACTGCCGGCAATGCGGCCGCCGTACCGGCCGCTATTGCTTCCATTGACAAAAGCTATGCGGCCATTGCTCCTGCCGCTACCATGCTGGTTGCGACCTGTGTAATCGTCACTGCCATCCTGGTGCCGTTGGCAACTGCCGTGTATGCCAGATGGGTCAACAGCGGTAAGGGCATTCAGGGTTAAACTGATTGCTGCCGCCAAGCCTGCCTGGCGGGCAGGTGTTAGGTTCAGTAAGTACCGGGGTATATTAAACTAGCAGATGAAGGAGGAACCCATTGTGAAACAGGTTAAACTGGCCTATGGCCAACAGGGGCTGACGATCAGCGTCCCGGCAGAGGCCGTTGTGATTGAACCCCGCAACTTGCCGCCGCTTGAGGATGATCAAGCCAAAGTAGCAGCTGTCCTGCGTGACCCTATTGGCACACCGCCGCTTGCAGAACTGGTGAAAAACAAAGAGCGGATCGCCATTGTCATTTCCGATTTAACCCGGCCGACCCCCAATCATAAATTGGTGCCCTGGATTATGCAGGAACTGGCTGACGTTCCCAAAGACAGATTTGTCATTATCAACGGTACCGGCAGTCACCGCGCCAATACACGGGAAGAACTCAGCCAGATGCTGGGCCAGGAGATCGTCGACAGCGTCAAAGTAATTAATCATGATGCCTTTAATGACGATGAGCTGGTTAAGGTTGGCACCAATAGTTATGGCTCGGACGTTTTTCTCAACAAAACCTATGTGGAATGCGATTGCAAAATTGTTATCGGCTTCATCGAACCGCACTTTTTTGCCGGCTTCTCGGGCGGGCCGAAGGCAATTAATCCGGGCATAGCCGGTATCAAAACCATTCTTGATTTTCACAATGCCAGGATGATCGGGCATCCAAACAGCACCTGGGGCCTTATTGAAGGTAATATTCTGCAAGACGCGGCTACCCAGAACTGTCTCATGGCTAAACCTGATTTTATGCTCAATGTCACCCTGAACGACAACAAAGAAATCACCAATGTTTTTGGCGGGGATGTCATTACCGCCCACCGCGCCGGTTGTGAGTTTGTCAGGGAACATGCCATGTACGCGGTGGATGCTCCGTTTGATATTGTCATTACCACGAATTCCGGCTATCCATTGGACCAGAACCTGTATCAGACCGTAAAGGGCATGAGCGCCGCCGCGCAGATTGTTAAACAGGGCGGCAGCATTATCAGTGTTTCCGAATGCTCCGACGGCGTTCCCGATCACGGCAATTACGCCAAAATCCTGCAGATGAGGAGCACGCCGCAGGAACTGCTCGACATGATCAATGACGAAACCTTCTCGGTGTTTGACCAATGGCAAGTGCAAGCGCAGGCCATGGTTCAACTCAAGGCCGACTGTTATCTCTATTCTTTGTTAGCGGCCGAAACTGTCCGCAAAGCCATGTTCACCCCCATTGCCAGTGTGGAAGAGACGGTAAGCCAGCTGCGGCAGAAATACGGTAAAAATGCCAGCATTGCGGTTATGCCGCTGGGGCCGCTGACCATTCCCTATGTTAGCGGGTAACGTTGTACCTGGCAAACAGCGCCTATTATATTGGCAATAAATGTATTGACAAACCGGGCTGAGTACAATACAATAATTAGTGAGAATGATTATCGATAATACTGGCCGCAAGCCGGTATTTTTTTCAAGACATAGTGATAATGGTTATCAGTTAGGGCGGGGGAATGCCGGTGAGAATAGTGACGAAACTACAAGTGATCATGACTGTAGCGGCGACGATCCCTGTCATAGTGATTATTTTTCTGGGACAAACAGCCATTGGCGCGGGTACGGCGGCACTGATCGGTCTTTTAGGCCCGTTTCTGGCGACTCACTGGCTGGTGACCAAAGACCTGCAGGAAATACGGGATTTTTGCCGGCTGGTTAAAGAAGGCAGGTACCGGTTGCATACGGCTTTGCCCAATGAGGCCGCCCATGACGGTGAGGAAAATGAGTTTATCTCGGTCTTACGGGATATGAACTGGATGGCGCAGGAGATAAAACTGCGGGAAGTCCAGTTAACAGAGGCGATCAGCGAACTCGATACCGCCCAGGAGGAATTGCTGGAGCAGAAAAAAACACTGGAAGCCGTCAATCAGCAATTAAGCCAGATGGCGATGACGGACCCGCTGACGGGCTTGTCCAACCGGCGTCATTTTTTCGATCATCTGGAGCAGGAGGTGTGCCGGACCAACCGCAGCGGCCGGCCGATCGCCTTGTTTATTCTTGATGTGGATTATTTTAAAAAAGTAAACGATACCTATGGCCATCAAGCAGGGGATGATGTTTTAAAAGCCATTGCCCAGATCTTGCGCAACCGGCTCCGGCGCAGCGATATGGCTGCCCGGATCGGCGGCGAGGAATTTGCCGTGCTGCTGTCGGAGACCGGCATTACCCAGGCCATGGAAGTAGCTGATCAAATACGGGACAGCGTCAAGGAATATATGTTCTCCACCGGTTGCGGCAAAAATATCCGCATTACTTGTTCCGTCGGTGTCTGCGGCAGCGATGAGTCCGAATACAGCTCCACCGAGCTGTTATATAAATATGCCGATCTAGCTCTTTATAACGCTAAAAATACTGGTCGCGACCGTGTAGTCTGCTATGCCTGTGTGGCCCCGGAAAAGGAACTGACAGGCGTGGCAGAGTTACCGGAGCAGAAAGGTGTGACTCATTAATGGAAGCATTGCTGCAAAGCACCGGTGTGCATGAGTTTGTGGAAGCTTTTACAGCTGCGCTTGACGCAAAAAATACCTATACGCGGGGACATTCCGACCGGGTTGCCGAGATAGCGGCGGCTATCGCCAAAGCAGTGGGTTTGAGCAAAGCAACCCAGGACAGTATTCATG